>JAGVJT010000139.1 GCA_020050955.1 Legionellales bacterium
AATTACAATACATTCCACCAAAATTTGAAATTTAATCCGAAAACGTCATTAGGCACAGACGGCTATATTCAAGAGTTGTTAAAACATAAACAGACGTCTGTGCAGCACATTCCGTTTACGAACCTGCAATCGTTTTTACAACGTGTTTTAGCTGGCGAGAATGCGCTTGATGTTCGCACCATCATGGACATTAGCGCCACCTTTACAGGGTATAGCCATGCTGATGTTGCACGTGAGTTAGCACTTTTTTATCAAAATCAAGCGACAGCACCGGCGGTCATTGATTACATTTTATATTTTAATAAAGCAGATCAACTTTGTGCACGATCTTGCCGTGATCCGCATGCAGCTCCTATTGTTTTAAACACAAGTGACCCGAAAGAAATTGAACAGCGCCTAGGTTGTCCTCCTGAGCGTCGTTTTACTTATTATGATCAATCACACACAGTTGGGGTTGATATTAAGCAAGCGCAAGGTAGCAGAGGCCTTGCCTTGGTAGATGACCGAACGCAGTTACAAGCCTTTTTGCAAGGTGTTATGCGTATGCGCGGGCTTGAGTCTGGCCAATCGATAGGGCTTATTGCACAAAATGATTTGACCTTAGAAGGTCATTTAGAACACATGGCGGCGAACGAAGAAAAGCAATTGAAAAATGATAATTTTGCCGCTGCACTTGAGAAAATTGACAACCTTGTGTATGACGATTTATTAAAACGCATGAGTTCTTGCGATGATCCAGAACGACAAGCGGTTCTTGCAGAAACATTTAAAGACTATTTTATCGATACACAAAAATTGGATTTGTATAAGCAATATGGTGCTGTTTCAAAAGAGATGAGCACGAAAGAGGTTTTGAATCGTTATAAAGATCATGCGTTGCGTGAATGGCAAACACTGCTTCTTAAAGTTGACATCATACCTGCACCAGATGATGAACATAAACTCAATGATATGGCATCACTTGTGATTGAAAAAGCATTGCCTCAATGCTATGAGACCGTCATTTGGCAAGATAAGCAAAATGACGATCAAGAGTATGAAAACGAAAAAGAGCAGCAAAAAGAAGAACAGCGGGAAGAGGAGCAACAAAAAGAAGAAGAGTTTTTTAACCCTGATTTAAAAGCGAAAGATTTCGTGAGTTGGACGGAACAATCATTACGACAATTTGCAATTGGCATACCTTTCACAGGAGCACTTTCGTCAATAGCAGCGCTACATACGCAACTACCGGCAGACAGTCATATTTCACCTAATATTTATGTGACGCCAAATTATAAAAATGTTTATCAAAATCAAGAGAAAATGCTTAGTTATTATTTAAAACCGATGCAATCGATCATGTTTCGACGCGATAAAGCAACGGGCGTATTAATAGCACTTGTGATTTCTAATGATGAACTCAAGCAAATTAGCCCATGGGTTAAGCAATACGATAACGTATGGATAACTAATCCACAGCAAACGGTGTTATGTGGCACAAGATCTGCGGACGTTCTAGATGATCCTAAGTATCATGCCTTGATGGAGCAGCTTTGTTATTTTGGGGGCGAGTTACAGCTTCTTGCCAATCAAGAAACGCCCCTTACATGGCTTGCAGAGGCAACTGATGATAAATTGACGTATTTTACTGAAAATTTAATGGCGTATCGCAAAACACGACCGGATGATTTTGCGTTATTGAAATCAGTCTTTTCAAACGCGCATGCAGGTTATAAATACATCAGTGAGCATGCATTTGACGATTTAACTACGGTTGATTGGTCAAAACAATACACCTCTTTAACACAACAAGCACAGCAATCGTTAAAAACGTTGGCCACGATTTATCATACGCTCAATCAAAATCCACCCAACCCTATTCCAGATAATGCAGAACGTAGTTACCTTGCACGTTATCCATCCCTACCTGCGGCAGCGATTGCGTATATGACCCAACATTTTAATACGCATCGTATGATTCAAATGCTTGAGTGGTTGCAGACAAATCCTTCGATGGGAGCTGTCGCACCGTCGGTGTTAGAGAATACATTACGGATTCGTTTTGATGATTTGAGCGAAAAGTGCGAGCATGATTTTGAATTGATGCAGTTTCATATTTTGATGTCGTGTTTATCATCGCCAGTGTTTCACGAGTCTATGACGCGCATGCCATGCATGATGAACAATTCGTTATTAAAAGCAATTGATTTGCATGCACCATTTACATCAGAGCGCATCATGATTGCATTTTTAAAAGCATCTCATCAGTTGAGCACGAATGGCTTCAAACAGTTGTTTGCTTATCCGCAAACGCCAGCAACATTAGAAGCATTGTTTGCACATCCATTTTTTGAAAGAACGGCATTAACAGAGCAGGAATTATTATCCATATTAAGTTTCTGCCATCCTGCTGACATGAAGATTATTCTCAACGCCATTCAAAAAATGCCGTTACAAGAAACACAAAAAATTATCTTAAGCAGTATCACACTTCATCATTTTAAATCATCTGACATACGCGCGGTTCAACCTGTCTTGACCAATTTATCGGCCGTGACACCGCCCTTGCCGTATGACCTTTTTGTTCGTCTTCATACGTTAAATATTACATGCAACGAATGGCTAAACTTCTTTATTGATGTGGCCGTTCAAGCTGAGCTGCGTTATTTGGATGCATTATTGGCCAATGTGAACATGACCAAAGAAGAGCATTGGACATTCTTGATTGAGAAAATTAGTACTGATTATCTTGCAACAGTTTTTGATAAAAAAAGCGCCTCATTACCACTTCCTTCACTGCATAAAATGGCTGAACGTGCGATGAATGATGTGTTGTTAAATAATTTGGCGCAGGGAGTTCATGTTGATGATACGTTGATTACAAAAATCATGGCGAATATGCATTGTACAAATGCTATGCGTTTTAACTTGATTGAAAATAAAATCACCAGCCGTGAGCTTGTGAATCAAGCGATACGGGCGTTGCGTCCACCAATAGACGAATCACGGCTTATCACGAGCATTTGTCGCAATACGCATTTATCAGTCGAGGCTAAAGCTCAATTGTTATTAACACGCTCATTCACCAATGCGAGCACTACTGTTCTTCAAACCATGATTAGTGCGACGCAGAATGATTCGCGTATTTTATCTAAAATTGTGCGTGATTGTTCCATCGAAAATGTCGTGGTGGCCCTGAGTGGTGCGACATCAGCTTATATCGATGACAGTTTATTTAGCGTGTGTTTGGCAAAGTCGTCAGGTTTTGATGCATTAATGACCATGCTTATGGAGACCCTAAATGCTCAAAATGAGGCAGGACGAGCGCCTTTGTTGCAAAATAAAATGAAAGACGCTGTTTTGGCATCCAATGGTTCGATAACACAAGATGCTTTACAGGCATCCTATGTGCGATTAATAAACAAAATACAGCTTGATACGACAGCTCGTACGATGCTAAACGCATTAACGGTGATTGATCGCGCGATGGTTGAAGCTGTGGCTCAAAAGTGGCCTTTACGAATTGGTTTGATAGCACTTGCGGTGAGTAAAGTGAGTCCTGTCATGTTAAACCAAACGCTACGTGCAACCTCATCACGTCTTGTGATGAACATGATTACTTCGCGTGTGCTAGCTGAACCCACGGTGGTGGATGTTCTACCTACATGGCATTTGATAAAAAGCAATATGACCGTTACGCCAGTACTTTCTGTGGCGGCAAAAGCACGATTATTTATCGAGGGTCTGTCAAGAAAATCAGAAGCTTCAGCGTTATCCATCAATACGTTTGTTGATGATGTGATGAGAGAGGAAACGTTAACTCCTGATGTATTAACGGCTGTGTTTGCTATGCCAGAAGCATTGCAAGCTTTTTCAAAAGAAACGTTACAACGTATGGTAAAGCATGTGACACAAGCGCAAATCACCAATGTGTTGCAATCACCTCAATGCGATGAAGATATTCGCATGGAGCTTTTGAAGGAAAAAGCCAATAACATTGAGCTTGTTAATCAGCTTATGGTTAATGTAACGGATAATGCACGATGTGTCGCTGCCATTTATCAAAACACCGTATTGACGCTTGCTGATAAGTTAACACTGTTAGCGCCATTGTCATTCCAACAGGTCGATGTGACGGTGTTAAATGTGATGATGACATATCAGCCTGCTAACGTGAATTTACTGCAAAAAATTGCGCAAGATTGTGATGATGCAGGTGTTGCTGCGGCCGCATTGACGGCGATTACGACGCCGATTAGCGAACAGCTCTTTGATCAATGTTTAGCTAAAACGCATGTGTCAGATGAGTTGATGGGCGCATTAGTTTCAAAAGTACAACAAGACAATGAAGCCTCATATGTTCCAAAATTACTTGCCAAAGATGCTTCTATCCCTGCGAGGTTGCGATTAATCAATCGTGTGCAATCGAAGGATGTTGGATTATTGGTGATTCAAGGCGCTGCGAGTGAGCCGTCGCTTCTTGAAGCAATAGAGCGTAAATGGCCGACACCAAGGCAGGAGCCTTTGTTCACGAGGGCTGATCCTATTATTCAACCTGTTATTGAGCCGGTTGTTGAACCTCGTCAACCCATATCAACGACAATACGACATCCTGTGGAGCGATTAACGATGGGCTTAGAGCAATCTTCGCTTGATTTAATCGCTTTATGGCAAGAGTTTAATAAATCTTCTACTATGTCGCTTGAGGAGAATATTCGATTAGTTGGCCAGCTTGTTATAGATAGACGTGTTCCTTTTGTTCAAAAAAGTCGCCTTGTTTGTCATTGGGCGCTGATGCCAGAACTTAATCAACCGATTGCTGAATTTTTATTAGAAAATTTTTCTGATACATTTTCAAAAGCAATGCTATTGAATGTCGCACGCTTTCCTTACGCATCACCACTGATGGTCATTATTTACCAGCACCGTGAATGTGATGATGACGTACGTCTTCAATTATTGACGTATGCACACAATCTAAATGAAATATTTTCGCTTCTGCTGCCGATGCGTTCGCCAGACAATACAGCGATTATTCGCCAAATTTTTTCCAATCAACAATTATCGTTAGCCGATAAACGTGACTTTTTAATGACACGATTATTTACTTATGTTGATCGAGCGCTTGCAGAGGAGATTATCAGAACAATTCCTGATTTTGGTCTTGTGGATAAAATCCATCAAGAATGTTTGACGCTTTTACCGCCAGCCCCGGTTGTGATTCAAACGACTCATCAGAACAATGGTGCTTTTGATATCGTTGATGATGCAACAGACGATAGTACCGATCATCGCTCAGAACAAGGTGAAGACGATGTCGATGTTGATCAAGATGATTTGGATGAGGACAATGATTCTCGACAAAGTGATGCTTCCAGTGATGATGGTGATGACCTCGATGTTGATCCGTTTGATGATACTCGAACATCAATTGAATCTAATCTAACAGAGCCTGTTGCGCGCGAACGTACAGTGCATGACATTATTGAGGATAATTCATTACCCGTCGACCAAAAGGTAGAGGCTTTATTGTCTTATTCTTTCGCTTCATTAGATCGCATTATTTATCGAAGTTTGTTGCGTACTGTAGCTAACGATCAACGCATTGTGTTAAAAATTGTTCGAGAAAGCGATGTTGCAATGGTCTCATCGGTGATTGTGTC
>JAGVJT010000039.1 GCA_020050955.1 Legionellales bacterium
ATATTACTCGCATGATAAAGGCTTTCACCTGGCTCAAGCAGTTTTGCATCAATTAAAAGCTCTTCAATGTGTTGATGCCCCGCTTCTGTTAAATGCGCTTGTTTTTGTTTTTCATCAATCGTGTAATCACCTTGCTCTTCTTCTGTTTTAGCAGCTTGAAGACGCGGGATAATTTCATTGATTTTAAGGTATAGCGCTGAGCTATCTTCTGCAGCACCTGAAATAATCAATGGTGTACGTGCCTCATCAATAAGAATGGAGTCGACTTCATCCACAATCGCAAAATGTAACTCACGCTGAACTTTATCGTCCAGACTAAACACCATATTATCGCGCAAATAGTCAAATCCAAATTCATTATTTGTACCATACACAATGTCTGCGCGGTAAGCTGCTTGTTTTTCTGCATGAGGCATGTCCGAATAAATTACACTTACTGACAACCCTAAAAACTCAAAAATAGGCCTCATCCACTCACTATCACGTTTCGCTAAATAGTCATTCACGGTGATAATATGTACACCATGGCCACTAATTGCGTTCAAATAAGCAGGTAATGATTCGGTTAATGTTTTTCCCTCGCCAGTGCGCATCTCAGCGATGTTACCTTCATGTAACACCATGCCGCCAATTAACTGAACATCGAAATGACGCAAGCCCAAGGTACGAACCGCTACTTCTCGAACCACGGCAAATGCTTCTGGTAATAAATCATCAAGCGTACCCCCTGCATGAAGTCGCATACGAAATTCTTCTGTTTTCGACGCCAATTGATCATGCGTCAGCGCTTGCAACTGAGGCTCGAAAGCTTGGATGGCTTGAACTGTTTTTTCCATTCGTCGCAAGGTGCGCTCATTGCGGCTACCAAAGATTTTTTTCACCAGTGTATTCAGCATAACGCTTATTATCCTCGTATCAGCATTTATATTTGTTTGGCACGTAAACTTTGTCTCATCACAAACATAAAAAGATCACATTCATCCATACTATGATGTATGATTTAAGGTAGTCGCTTGATTGATTAACAGTTCAAGCAAAAAATTTACTTGCTTAATCAATTTTACGCTTACTTAAATGATACCTTCATTAAAGTCGAGTAATTTACTCGAATTTTAGAGTAAATACCATGGCATAACCGTGATAAAACACGCAAACATCATCCATGGTATTTCTCATGAGGGCTTTCCATGTTGGCAAGATTTTCCAAAGCTTGTTCAAATCCGCGCACGTCAGTCACGTGTCGAATAGTTAACAGTTGTGTTTTCCATGCCCGAGCGTTAGGTAATGCATGTGCTAAATTTAAGATGGGCTTCAATACTAATGAAATAGGCGTATTTATTTCATCCATTGTTTGCAAGTATTGCATGTAAGATTGAAGTAATAACGTACGTGTGAGTAATAGCGTGTCAGGGTAAAGTGCATGGTGAATTTTAGCGATGGCGTAAGGATCTTGGCACGCAAGGCGCCCTATCATGACACCATCAACATGATTTAGATGAGCAGAAATAGCATCCATCGATTGCACATTACCATTTAGAACAACAGGGATGTGAGGCAGAGACTCTTTAATACGATAGACATACTCGTAGTGTAATGGTGGAATGGTACGATTTTGCTTAGGGTTTAATCCATGCAACCAAGCTTTACGCGCATGCACAATCAATTTGTCACAACCGGCTTTCACAAGATGCTCAACAAAAGATGAGAAATAATCATAACTATCATCATGATCAAGACCAATTCTCGTTTTTGCTGTCACAGGAATGGATACAGCGTCTTTCATCGCAGCAATGCATGTTGCAACATGCACAGGTTCTCTCATAAGACACGCCCCAAATCGCCCCGATTGAACTTTATCACTCGGGCAACCAAGGTTTAAATTAATTTCAGAAAAGCCTTTTACTTCCGCAAATTTTGCTGCACGTACTAATGCATCTACATCAGACCCACCTAACTGCAACGCAAGAAGAGGTAATTCAGAAAAATGATAAGAAAGTGCGCGCGCAGGATTATGTTCAATTGCCCCAGGTGTTTGCATTTCTGTGTATAAAAGTGCCTGCGGCGCTAATATTCGCATAAAAACACGAAAATGAACGTAAGTCCAATCAATCATAGGGGCGATGGCAAGCGATGAGAACAACGGAGAAGTCATAGAACAATCATGAAATAAAAAGGCTCATTGTACTCGATTAACGTTATTGTTTAAAATAGCATCGTCTTTAAGGAGCACAACATGCACGACACAACACTACCAGACAATGCGATTGCATTGGTAAAAGCTTACCTCTTAAGCCTTCAACATGATTTATGTCAAACATTTGAATCACTTGATGGCTCGGCACGTTTTTTAGAAGACACATGGACACGAAGAGAAGGTGGTGGCGGTGTCACACGCATCATGCAAAAAGGTCATGTTTTCGAAAAAACAGGTGTAAATTTTTCACATGTTTCTGGTCAGACACTTCCCCCCTCTGCAATCGTCAATCGCCCAGAACTTGCAAATGCAAGCTTTGATGCCTTAGGCGTCTCTGTTGTTGCCCACGCCAATAATCCTCATGTCCCAACATCGCATGCAAATGTTCGTTTTTTTA
>JAGVJT010000142.1 GCA_020050955.1 Legionellales bacterium
AAGAATGGTTGAGCGTTATGATGTTTTTGGTGATTATGCTTCAACTTCTTCAAGGCATGTAGTTAATGGCGCAAGCTCAAGGAGTTTCGCTGCAATATGCGTGTTGTTAATCGTGTATCGACCCGATTCAATTTCATCTCGAATTAATTCTATTTTTGTATTCATCGCATCTTGTGTGTCGAACAAAATGGCATGCAAGTGAGCTTGTTGTATGAGTATGTCAGATTGTTCTAATGTCGATTTCACTGAAGATACATCATGTTTTGTCATTATTTAGCCCCTTGAATGTGGTAGTGAAGCCCATGTTATCGGCAGATACGAAGAAAACTTTAGGGTTTGTTGATAATTTTTATGATTTTTGCACCAATCGATGAGTTCAGAGTAAACTAGCGGTTTTATTCTTTAGAGTATGTTGTATGTTATCGTCACAGTCTTTGTTTGAGCGTGCTAAAGCAATCATTCCTGGTGGTGTTAATTCGCCTGTTCGTGCGTTTAAAGGCGTTGGAGGAACCCCTGTTTTTATTGAACGTGGGGAGGGCGCTTATCTCATTGATGTCGAAGGAAAGCGATACATCGATTACATCGGCTCATGGGGACCTTTGATCCTTGGGCATGCACATGCACATGTACAAGAAGCGGTCGTTGATGCGATGCAGCGTGGCATGAGTTTTGGTGCACCAACATCGCTTGAAATTCAATTGGCTGAAAAAATCATTGCATGCGTGCCGTCAATTGAGAAAATTCGTATGGTGAGCTCAGGAACTGAAGCGACGATGACAGCATTGCGGTTGGCAAGAGGTTACACGCAAAAGTCAAAAATCATTAAGTTTGAGGGTTGTTATCATGGGCATAGTGATAGCCTGTTGGTGAAAGCAGGTTCTGGCTTGTTGACACTCGGTATTCCTTCTTGCGCAGGTATTTTGCCAAGTGTTGCTGAACAGACTTTGGTGGCGTCGTTTAATGATTTGGAGCAAACAGCCGCATTATTTGAACAACATGCGAATGATATTGCTGCAGTAATTGTTGAGCCTATTGCAGGCAACATGGGGCTTGTTATGCCGACAGCTGAGTTTTTAAATGGACTTCGAGCGTTGTGCGACTCATACGGCAGTGTGTTGATTTTTGATGAAGTGATGACGGGTTTTCGTGTGGCTTTAGGTGGTGCTCAATCGTTGTATCAGATTACGCCAGATTTAACCACACTTGGTAAAGTCATTGGCGGTGGCATGCCGGTGGGAGCGGTGGGAGGACGCAAAGCCATTATGGAATGTTTGGCGCCGGAGGGTTCTGTGTATCAAGCTGGTACTTTATCAGGTAATCCATTAGCGATGGCCGCGGGACTTGCTACTTTGTCTGAGATTCAAGCGCCAGGATTTTATGAGCGATTAGGTCAGCACTCACATGCATTGATGACGTCATTGGCAGAGGTCGCGCGTGATTTGGATATACCGTTTCAATATGAAGCTATTGGCGGCATGTTTGGTTTCTTTTTTAATGGACACACGCCACTACGCAACTATCATGACGTGGCATTATCGAATGAAGCGTTATTTAAGAAATTTTATCATGGCATGTTAAGTGAAGGCGTGTATTTCGCACCTTCATGTTTTGAAGCAGGATTCATGTCGTCTGCGCATCAAATGAGCGATATTGAAAAAACAGCGGCAGCCGCGCGAAGGGTGCTTAAAGCATTGCAATGAGTACACATTTTGACAAAATAGAGCCTGTCGCATTATCGTGGCGAGATGGTGTTCCTTACTCTGAGTTATTTCAAGACATTTATTTCTCAAAAGAACATGGTTTGAATGAAAAAAACCATGTTTTTATCGAGGGAAATCATCTTTTAGCACGTTGGGCTGCATGGTCATATGATGCGTCTTATGTGTTTGTGATTGGTGAAACAGGATTTGGCACGGGGTTGAATGTGCTTCGTGCATGCCAACTTTTTAAGCAAGTCGCACCTCCACGAGCAAGGTTACATATTTTTTCTGCTGAAAAACACCCTTTGCGTCGTCAGGATTTAGAGCGTTGTTTAGCGTTATGGCCAACGCTTCGAGAGGAAGCCGATGCATTATTGGCAAGCTATCCTATCGCATTAACACCAGGGTTTCATGTGTGTTCATTAGAGGGGACGCGCATTCAGTTAACTTTAATGCTTGGTGATGCTTTTGAAATGTTTGAGTCTTTGCTTTTTTGTGGAGAAAGCATACTTGAAGCAACCTTGCGTCCATGGCACATGGATGCATGGTTTTTAGATGGTTTTTCACCTGCTAAAAACACATTGATGTGGGATGAGCGTTTATTGACAACGCTAGGGTTGCTTTCAAAAAAAGACACGACGTGTGCGACATTTTCTGCGGCTAAAGTGGTTCGAGAAGGGTTGATGAAAGCAGGGTTTGATGTCAAAAAAACGTCTGGTTTTGGGCGAAAAAATGACATGACAACCGGTATTTTTAATAAAAGTTTGTCTCAGTCTTTTGTTAAAAGATACACGCCTTGGCATGTATCTTCTGTATCAAAAATACCCGAAAAACAAGCCATTGTTCTAGGGGCCGGTCTTGCAGGATGTTTTATGGCATCTTCACTTAGGCAACGCGATTGGCAAGTAACATTAATCGATAAAGCAGCATACGCGGGTGCGGGAGCATCTGGTAATCAGCGCGCCGTTTTATTCCCAAATTTCTCAGCGTATCGTTCACCCTTAACATCGTTTATGTTAAGTGCTTTTTTATTTTCAAGGCAGGTGTATCAAGCGCTGATTGAGAAAAAATTTATTCATGGGCAATTGAATGGATTATTGCAACTAGCGAGCAGCTCAAGGCTTGAGCGTAACATGGCATCATTGTCGTCATGGTTAAACGATTACCCTGCATTAGGGCGATGGGTCGATGCTTCTGAGGCATCCATGCTTGCTGGCGTTGAGGTATCATCACCTGGTTTGTTGGTGCCTCACGCAGGTTGGCTTGATGCTAAAGAGATTTGTCGATTTTTATGTGCAAACCCAGGCATTGATTGTGTTTTTAATCAAACCATTGCATCGATTCGATACCAAGATGGTTATTGGCATGTGGGGGATTATCGTGCGCCAATACTGGTGATTACTACAGGTTATCAGGCAGCACTCTTACCGCAATTGCATGACTTACAAATAAAAGCATTTCGTGGGCAAATGAGTGCAGTCAAAAGTGGAGCAAAAGGGCATCAACTTCGTATGCCTTTGTGTGCAGAAGGTCATCTTTTACCTGTAAGTGATGGATTGCATTGGTTAGGCGCTACTTATCAACAAAATGCATGGCATCAAACTTGTGATGCAAACGATGATGACGATAATGTGAAAAAAATACTATCTTTATCGCTTGATGAGGTGATTACGACGGATGTGGTTGATCATTGGGCGGGCATTCGTGGTGCAACGCCAGATTATCTGCCTTACGTTGGGCCTGTGCCATTCTCAGGAGATTTTATAGAGCGCTTTGATGCATTAAAATCAAATGCCATGCGATTTATTGCATCGGAAGGTGTTTATCAACCGGGATTATACGTTTGCGCAGGATTTGGTTCACGAGGCCTTACGACCATTCCATTTAGTGCGCATTACCTTGCGTCATTGATTAATCAAGAGCCTTGCAGCGTGCCTCGCGCGATGATGCAATCGCTCTCGCCTGCACGATTACTTCGTCGTGTGATTGTGCGTGATTTGTGAAGCATTTAATGTATTTTGCAATAACATGCAGATGGTCAGCGGTCCGACGCCACCAGGAACAGGCGTTATCCAACTAACACGCTCCTTGGCAGCATGAAAATCAATATCCCCACGAATGGAGTTATCACTTAAGCGATGAATGCCGACATCGATGATAATTTGTTCTTGATGTAACCAATCAGACTTCACTAAATCAGGTGTGCCTGTGGCGACAATAACCATGTCAGCCATGCGCACATGTTCTTCGAGATGCTTAGTTTGGCGATGACAAACGGTCACCGTGGCTTTTGCATGTAACAGTTCAAAGGCCATGGGGCGGCCGACAATATTGGAGGCACCAATGACAACAGCATGTTTTCCTGCAACGCTAATGTCATAATGCTTAAGTAGTGTCATGATGCCAAAAGGTGTGCAGGGACGAAGAGATGAGGGGTTGTTTTGTGCTAAGCGTCCTAAGTTATAGGGATGAAATCCATCCACATCTTTATTTGGTTGAATACGCTCTATCACGCGATCGGTTTTGATGTGTTCAGGAAGTGGTAATTGCACAAGAATACCGTGAATACTTGGCTTTTTATTAAGCGTGTCAATGAGCGTGAGAAGCGCATGCTCGGTGACATCATATGGTAAATGATACGCTTCTGAATAAAATCCTACTTCTAAACAAGCCTGGCGTTTACGTTGTACGTAAATGGACGATGCCGGATCATCACCTACTAAAACAACCGCAAGTCCTGA
>JAGVJT010000132.1 GCA_020050955.1 Legionellales bacterium
CCATGATGTTAATGACCATCTCAACCATCTGCATGGGATTATTACCAACGTATGTAAGCGTTGGTGTAGGGGCTCCGATTGGCATGATTTTATTGCGCATGATACAGGGTTTTTGTGTTGGTGGTGAATCCACAGGAGCACCTTTGTATGTCATTGAAATGTACCCGTATAAATATCGTGGTTTATTGGGCTCGTTAATGTGGTCTGCGATTGGTTTTGGTATGTTGTTGGGATCAGTGTTGGTAACAACGATGCTTAGTCGATTAACATCCGAACAATTACAGCATGGTTTTTGGCGTTTGCCTTTTCTTTTAAGTGCACTAACTGGCATTGTTGGTTTTTATTTTAGAAAAAAAATCCCAGAAACCATGTTATATCAAGCCAATAAACAAAACGTTAACCAATACAAGACACCACTTTGGCGAGTTTTGCGTGAGCATCAGCGTATTATTGTGCAAATCATATTGTTGTATGGATTAAGTGCAATGATTACCTATCTAATCTTTGTGTTTATGCCCGCATACATGCATCAAACGATAGGTATCGATATACGTCAAGCCTCCATGATAACTACCATGGCACTCATGGGGGTGACTGTTTTGGTGCCTGTCTCTGGTTTTCTTTCTGATTTATTTGGTCGAAAAGTTTGTTTATCCATTGGTGCATTAGGGTTTTTATGTTTAAGCATTCCGTTGTATCTTTACATGACCGTGGATAAAACCTTGCAAAGTGTGATTATTGCCGAAACTATTTTTACGATATGCGCGGTATTCTATCAAGGCGGGTTAGCATCTGCGACACAAGAAACGACGAGTACCACGCATCGTTATACTGTAACAGCTGTAGGTTACAACATTAGTTATGGGGTTTTAGGTGGTTGTGCGCCGTTGCTAGTGACGTGGGCATCGAATGTTTCAAATGTATCGATTGTTCCTGGCATCTATTTAACCATTTTTGCATGCTTAGCATTGTTGACGATTTATCGCATGAAAGAAACTTATCGAATACCATTAAATTAGTCGAGCGTTTGCATCACGACTAACTTAATGTAAAACATGTTATTGCAATGCGTCGACTTTGGCTGCACAAATAAAGTCATTGTGTGATAAGCCTTTGAGAGCATGTGTTGTAAAGCTGATATGGCAATAATTATAACCAATTTCTAAATCAGGATGATGATTTTCTTGATTTGCGATCCATGCAATCGCATTGACAAATGCTATGGTTTCATAAAAGTTTTCAAATGCGAATGAACGTTTGATCATGGTTGCGTCGTTTAAAACATGCCACGCTTTATCCAATTGAGGCATAAGCGTATCAACTTGTGCAGCATTAAGCGGCGCACCAATTCCCTCACAGGGTTCGCATTTTTTTTTGTGTAAGTGATCACTCATGATGTAAAAGCTCCTTGTAAACAATGATCGAATGCGCTTAAAAAACGCATGTTTTGTGAAAGGGTTCCCATCGTAACACGCAGATATTGATTAAGACCATAGGGATTTAGTGGGCGAACAATCACGCCTTCGTGTTGCAATTGTTTGTCCATGAGAATCGCGTTGACGCCACAATCAAACGTTAAAAAATTGCATTCACTTGGCAAGGGCTTGAAATTGCGTTGTATAAGTTCCGCTTGCATATGAGCACGACTTTGCTTGTTAAGTTGGATAGTTTTTTCAACAAATGCGTTATCTTCGAGTGCCGCGGTTGCTGCAATCATTGCGGCTTGATTGACTGAAAATGGCAGTTGAATCCGATAAATTAACTCAATGATCGCGGGATTTGCGAGTGCGTAACCTAAACGAAGCGCGGCTAGTCCATACGCTTTGGAAAATGTACGTGTGATGACAAGGTTTGAGTATTGGGAAAGCCATGCACGTGCTTCGCATTGATCCGCTGGTGCTAAATACTCATGATAGGCTTGATCTAAAACCAACAAGGTTGTGGGGGGGATATTGTCTAAAAGACGGCGAATGTCTTGATGTGGGATGAGAATACCTGTTGGATTATTGGGATTTGCAATAAAAATCAAGGCGGTGTCTGGTGTGCATGCCGTAATAAGTGCATCAATATCAACTTGCCAATCTGCTTTTAACGGCGTGTGATGGATGGGAATACCGAATGTTTTAGCTTGAACTTCGTAAGAAATAAAGGCCGCTTCATGCGTTAAAACATGTTTCTCATTATGAAGCGCGAAACAAATCATTAATAACTGAAAAAGCACATCTGAACCATTGCTAAGCGCAAGCATGTCTTGTGTGACGCCTAATTTATCAGCTAATAATTGGCGAAAGGGGTGTTGTGTGGATACTGTATATGTGGCCAATTGATGACTTGTGATGTTATTGAGTGCTTCATGCACGTAAGGGCTGCAACCGAGAGGATTTTCATTGCTTGCAAGTTTTAACACGTCAGTTATGCCTTGCTCTTTGGCCACTTTTTCAGCGGATTTTCCTGGGACATAAGGAGCTAGCGCGCGAATGCCTGCGTGTGGAAGATTCGTGTAAAG
>JAGVJT010000104.1 GCA_020050955.1 Legionellales bacterium
AATACGACAAAACAAATTTTTCTGTGCATGGATCATCAGCAAGCGTGACATCATGATAAGGCGTTACCCAAAACGTGTCAGAACTCACCACAAATTTCGTTGGATTTGCTTGTTTAAAATCCTGCAGATGTAATTGTGCGACACGCTTAGACTCTTCATAAAAAGAATCCAGTGCCACATGAACAGACACAGCAGGCGCAAGTGCATCTAATTCAAACAAAGACAATTGACGAGGATGGTTACGAGCGCTCATTTGTGGCAAAACCATCGATGGCGCATCTGCATATTCAGAAACCAACATCAACCGAGCGTCGCCAAATTGATAATAAAATAGATGATTTAAATAACATACAAAGCTTGCAGTGATGGCAGGCTCGTGCTTAAACAATGCATGCAGTGCATAAATACGCTGCTGTGGGTCAAAACTAACAACCACAAATCCGCAACGCGTCAGAGGGCTTTTACGAACCAATCGCTGACAAGTTGAAACCTCAAGACGATGAACAGCATCAGTAGCTAAGTACTGCCACGCCATCCCATGCAGTGATGTACGTTGCATCTCTGTTCGAGTAAACATTGTGAAACCTTAAACACAATCAGTTCATTTATTGACTAACGAAGAAAACCCACATACAATGGTCGTTTTTTAAGCACTTAGTGAGCGACTCGATGATTAAAACTCGCCTCATCACATGCCTATTATTAGGCTCTTCCTGCGCATTTTCTGCTAATGACACTCTTCGCTTACATCATGCACCAATAAGCAGCATTGCGCAATTTGATATAGTCGGAGATCACACACTGCTTCATGCCGCAAAACCAACATCAAATAGCAATGAATATGTGCTACATGAAATCGCAACAACTCATGACAAGAATCAACACACAACCATCAAACGCTATCAACAAACTTACCACAATATTCCTATTGTGGGCGCGCAAATCATGATGCGCCAAAGCACAACACAACCTGTCATGAAACAAAATAATATCAGCGGGCATGTCATCCAAAACATCTCTCTTTCCACCACGCCTGCACTAGCCTCACAAGAAGCACTTGTGATAGCAAAAAATAACTATTTTAATAAACGAACCTCGTCCCCAACTGACGATGAACACGTTCATTTAGAAATTCGAGCAGATAAAACAAAAAGCCTACGCTTGGTTTATCTGGTTTCGTTTAGAACAATGACCACGAATCATCAAGATGATGTTTGGCTAAAGTCGGTAATCGATGCACAAACCGGTGAAATACTCACTCAGTGGAATAACATTCAACACTACACCGAAAAAGGCACCGGTGGTAATGAAAAAACACACGAATATTGGTATGGCCACGATGACATCCCAGGACTTTCTGTCATACAACAAGGTGAGCGATGTGTTATGAAAAGTGAACGCGTAAGCGTTGTCGATCTACATCACGTATGGGATTTTAGCGATAGACTAACAACGCCATTTGAATACACATGCGCTCATCTGCCAGACGACAGTATTCATGGCGCATTTTCGCCGCGCAATGATGCCTACTATTTTGGTCATGTGATCACAGATATGTATGAAAACTGGTATGGTTTACACCCATTACAAACAACTTCTGGTAAATCAAGTCCGCTCATCATGCGTGTTCACTTCGGTGAGAATTTTGACAATGCCTTTTGGAACGGTACGTCCATGTCATTTGGTGATGGCGAGAATTTTTATCCATTAGTTTCTCTAGATATCGCAGGCCATGAGATTACACATGGCTTTACCGAACAACATGCCAATTTAGAATACCACGACCAATCAGGCGCATTGAACGAAGCCATGTCAGACATGGCAGGTCTTACAACACGCTATTACCTATTGGAAACAGCGCCTCTTATTTATAATAAGTTAAACCTAACGCCAAATGAAATA
Source organism: Legionellales bacterium (assembly GCA_020050955.1). Taxonomy (GTDB): domain Bacteria; phylum Pseudomonadota; class Gammaproteobacteria; order Legionellales; family Legionellaceae; genus JAGVJT01. The sequence continues at coordinate 1,903 of JAGVJT010000104.1, forward strand.
ACCTGGACGATTGGCGAAACAATTATCCCTGATGAGTCAGCTGAGAAGATGGGCATGAATGCATTACGCTTCATGGACTTCCCTTCAAAAGATAGCATGTCAGCCGATTGCCTCGATAAAAAACTGGCACGACGCCATAAAGGTCTATGTGCGATTGATTACAATGATGTCGTGAATATGGCGGAGGACTTTAGCAAAACTTTCGGTCAAAATGACGAAGAAAAAGAAGACATCAAACAAAGCATTATCGTTCATTCTGCCAGCGGCATTTTTAACAAAGCATTTTACCTTATCTCTCAAACATTAGGCATTAAAACTACTTATCATATGATGCTAACTGCAAATATTTATTATTGGACGCCAAACACAGACTTTACCCAAGGCGCTTGTGGTGTTCTCTATGCCGCAGACGATTTAGAGATTGATAATAATCCTGTGAAAGCAGCTTTTGAAAAAGTAGGCATCGATATTAACCAATGCCAGCTGTAAAACTTACAACCATCTCTTATAACAACATTTTTTTACAAAAACACACATCATGGATGAGTGTGTTTTAGATGCATTTAATGGTATCAAGAAGTCAAGGACATAGTATTTTCATTTTTTAAAAGGTAAGCACATGCGACATTTTATTTTTTCAACATGCATTAGTATCGCTTTTACATCATCTTGTTTAGCGTCTACGGCCTCATTGGAACAATTA
>JAGVJT010000188.1 GCA_020050955.1 Legionellales bacterium
AGTTGTAAATGAAACAAGTAGAAATGAAACAAGTAATCGATGATATTTTAGATAATTTAATTAGTCAAAAAGCACTTTGTGGTTGTTTTAGTGTGCCTTGTGCTTATTAAATAATAAAGCGCCATCGTATTATTGCTTTGTGTGGATAATATTATGGCGTTTATTAATTCTTTATGGTGGAGAGTTGTTTTGCTTAATAGCGACATATTAACGTATACCAATGAGCACGTTGTTGCTCGTTATGCAAAAACATACAATAAAAGTTTAAATTACAGTCGAGATGTTTTTGAACAACTTATTAAATGGTTATACCTCGCAAATGCGTGTCATGAAAAAAATATTCCAGCTATTGTGACGCCTGATATTTTAGAAATTGATAATATGTGGCATACATTTCTTTTGTTTACCCGAGATTATGCTTCTTTCTGTAATAAGTACTTCAATAAATTTATTCATCATGAACCAACTATTGATGATAGTCTTTTGCCAAACAAAGAAGAAAGACGCGCCTCATTAAAAATCCAATTGGAATTACTGGGAGAAGCTTTTGGGGTTGCAACATTAATTGCTTGGCACAAAGAGAAAAAATATGCCTCTAAAGAGGATGTATTTGAGTGAAGGTTATTTTATATTCATGTTGTCTCAAATGATGCCAATCAAAATAAGCTAATTATCAAAAATATTGACATTACTCAAAGAGATCTCAATAATGCATCGCGAATTGGGTCTTTTTTCGTAGAATGATTTTTGATTAAACAAAAGAGACTTATTTTATTTGCGTTTAATAAAAAAAGAACACGGATGAGCGTTTGAATTGACAACCATGTTGTCAGGAAAAGAGTAGTGTGTAGTTTGTGTGTTAAAAAAGATGGAAGCTAATAATAATAAGTGGAGAAACATATGTTAAATCTGAAAAAAACAGCTGCTGCTGTTCTGTTTTTAGGTAGCAGTGCAGCATTTGCTGGTTCTATGGGGCCTGTTTGCAGTGCTGTGAATGTAACAGTTCCATGTGAAAGCAGCGCATGGGGTTTTGGTGCAGAAGCATTATACCTTGAGCCTGCATCATCAAGTGGTTCTTACAACTATGTTGCACAAAATGGTCAAGGCCAATATTTAAACTACCCAAGCAAGTGGGCGTGGGGCTTTAAGTTGGAAGGCTCTTACCACTATGGTACAGGTAATGATACAAACTTAAACTGGTACCATGTTAATAAATCAGCGACAAAATCATTTGCTGGTGCTTACACATACCCATGGGGAACAACGCCAGCAGGTACAGTTGGCTCTGCATCAACTGACCCAAAATGGGATGCAGTTAACTTAGAATTCGGTCAACGTGTTGATTTTGCTGAAAATAAAAACATTCGTTTCCACGGTGGTGTTGAGTACGCACGAGTTGCAAATTCAACAACATTATCATTAATGAATGGCACAACATTTTCTGCTAGCGGCACACGTAACCCAACATTCAACGGTTTTGGTCCTCGCTTAGGCGCTGACATGAACTACGATTGGGGTAATGGCTTAGGTGTTTATGTTAACGGTGCTGGTAGCATCTTAGTTGGCACAAGCAAATTCAGCCGTTCTTATGCTTACTTCAATACTCCAGTGGCTGCATCTGGTGCTGGTTCAACAAGTGCGTCACACACAATTATTGTTCCTGAATTGGAAACAAAATTGGGCGTGAAGTATGACTACGCAATGGCGCAAGGCGATTTGACGTTAGATTTAGGTTGGATGTGGGTGAACTACTTCAATGCTCAACAATCATTGATGTCAACAGGCTTTGATGTTGTGAACCATGACTTCGGTCTTCAAGGATTGTACTTTGGTTTAAAGTGGTTAGGTAATGTTGCTTAATTGCTTTAAATGTAAAAACGCCGCAAATTTTGCGGCGTTTTTTTTGTATAAAAAACAAGGCGTTAGTGTAAATTAATTTACAACCAATCAAACAAAAAACCAATGTGCTCACAGCAAGGAAAAAGTAATTAAATAAAGATCTAGTTGTTTGCGATATAGGTCGCTATAATCACCTCCCAATAAAAAAAATATGGGGGACGTTGTTGTGAAGAAGTTTGTTACGTGTCTTTTGTTCATGTCTTTTTCTGTGGCACCGCTGTATGCAGAGACAGAAGAGCAAGCCTTGCAACAAAAAGTGCAGCAGTTGCAACATGAAGCGCAAGCATTGCAAAAACAATTAAACGATCTTAACCAATCGATTAGTACGCGTGCAGCAGCATCGACAAATACGCCATCGCCTGCATCAGCTGAACAAAAGCCAACATCGACGGTTGCGTCTCAAGCATCTGCAACAAAGAAGCCGAAGGCCAAAAAAGCAAAAACACCAGCGACACATGACGCGCCTGTTAGCGTTCATTCTCTCGATGCTCACCCTGAAAAATTAGAGTTTTCACCTGCGGCATTAATGGCTGATAATAGTGTTGTTACTTATATTGCCGGTATGCCTGTTGTGAGTTCACCCTATTTAGGTGCAAGACCTGCTTTTGATGGGTCAGATTATATTGTCAACATTTCGAGCATTAACCGTGACATTCGATTAATGGAGCAACGTCGTAGACTTTATCGTGCTTTTGACAAATTTAATTACCCTGCTCCGAGTTTGCCCATTGTGACATTAAGTGGGAAGGTAGAGCCGATTGCAACATTTGGTCGCCGTTATGATGGTCCTACACAGGGCGATGTCACATTAGGTGCAAATGAACTAGACATTGCGGCTGCCTTAAATGATAAAGTTGAAGCTTACATGGGCATTGCTTATGACGCAGCTCCTCCTGCATGGAGTGGTCAACGTGTAGCCAATTCTGCGTTTAATCTTAATATGGGTTTTGTCAACATTGGTAATCTTGATCAATCTCCCTTTTATTTTACAGCGGGGCAGATTTATGTGCCTTTTGGTCGATACTCTTCAGGTATGGTGAGCGCGCCATTAACTATGATTGAAACGCGCACAAAGGCGCGCCCATTCATTTTGGGCTATAAGTCGCAAACGCCAAGTGGTCCTTTTGCAGCAGTTTATGGCTTTAGTGGTGATACTACACTTGGTAGTTCCGCTGTTGGTGGTGTAAATTTAGGTTATGTTTTCACGGTGCTTCATACCGCAGGTGAAATTGGTGCAAGTTTTATCAGCTCATTAGACAATGCTGGTGGTATGCAAAGTAACGGCTCTGTTCCTGGTACAACGTTTGCAGGCTTCAGTTCTCGTGGGAATGGTAATGAGGCGGTTAAAAAAATCCCAGGAGCGGGAGGTCATATTAGTTTAAGCTTTGAACGTTATAACTTAATCGCTGAGTGGGTCGGAGCAACTGAGCCGTTTCGTACGTCTGATTTAAGTTTCAATGGTAATGGCGCACAGCCGCAGGCTTTGCAATTGGAGGCGGGTGTGACGTTCATGGCATTTGATAAGCCTTCTTCTGTGTCAGCAGGTTACCAACGCACGAGCCAAGCATTGGCGTTAAATTTGGCAGAACAGCGAATAAGTGGTGTGTTTAACATTTCTATTTGGAAAGATACGGTCGAAAGCCTTGAATATCGTCATGATATTGATTATGGTCGTAATCAATTTGCAAATGGAGCTGCACCCGCAGGAGTTGTTAACCAGAATACGTTGGGTACAGGCGCGAGCTCTGATACGGTATTGATACAAATCGGAGTTTACTTCTAATTGGAGTGATTGATTATGTCAATTAAATCAGATCAATGGATTAAGCATATGGCATTAGAGCAGGGTATGATTACGCCTTTTGCTGCCGAGCAGGTTCGTGAAAATGAAAAAGGGCGCATCATTTCTTATGGTGTGTCCAGTTATGGCTATGATGTACGTTGTGCGAATGAATTTAAAGTATTTACGAACATCAATTCTGCCATTGTGGATCCAAAGAGCTTTGATCCTGATAGTTTTGTGGATGTTCAGTCTGATGTGTGCATTATTCCACCGAATTCATTTGCTTTAGCACGAACCATTGAATATTTCAAAATTCCGCGTAACGTTTTAACCATTTGCCTTGGGAAATCAACGTATGCGCGCTGTGGTATCATTGTGAATGTCACACCACTTGAACCAGAGTGGGAAGGACATGTGACGCTTGAGTTTTCAAATACGACAACACTGCCTGCAAAAATTTATGCAAATGAAGGTGTGGCCCAGATGATTTTCTTAGAGTCAGATGAGGTGTGTGCAGTGTCTTATCGCGACCGTAAAGGTAAGTATCAAGGTCAAAAGGGTGTGACATTACCACGCACCTAAACCATGCGTGGCGTGTTATTTCTCATCGTTAATGACAGGGTAGTGTTGGCGTGATTTATCGACGCGTTCACGCAACACTTTTCCCGGTTTGAAATGAGGCGTTTGCTTCGCCTCAGTCGTAATTTTCTCACCTGTCTTTGGATTGTGCGCGTGACGAGGAGGCCTGTCATGAAGTGCAAAACTACCGAAACCACGAATTTCAATACGCCTTCCTTGTGTTAACGCATCACTCATAAGTTCGAGGATATGGTTAACGCCCTCTGCGACTTGTTGCTCGGGTAAATGTGTCATTTCTTTGGCAAGATCTGCG
>JAGVJT010000143.1 GCA_020050955.1 Legionellales bacterium
CTTCTACCACACGAGGCTCTGCGACAAGAAATAACGAACCGATTGCACCTTGATGATGACGCGCAATTAGATCGTGCAGAGATTGATGATTCGTATAAATCTCATCATTCCAATCGATTGCCTCATCAACAAGCTGCCCTTGCTCCTGACTCTCTAAAGCATCTCTTAATGCGGTTGCTGCCACGATAACTGCGAGTCTTGAATGCGTGCGCCCTTTTCCAACTTGATTAGGCTGAATCCTTGTTCTCAAGAGACCAATCGACCATTTTCCTTCAAGCGTAGCACTTGCTTGCTCACTTTGGATAAAAGCCGTTAAATCATCTTTCAGTGCTCCCTGAACAATTGGTGCTGGCATTGTTGATGCTTGACGAAACATACCAAGTGACGAGATCTCCCTCGCCGTTGTCGATGCATTATCTGTCTGTTGAAGATTGGTTAACGTCACCGCACTGGCTACAACATTGTCAGGCGCCACAACCTCTTCATGCTGCTCGGATGCATCACTATCAGAAGCAGAAGTCACAGGTTCAACCAATTCTGGCTCATCACCAAACCCACCTAACGACACAAGCGTTACAACAGGCCTATCTTCTCTTACTGCTGCTGTAAGGTGAACTTCCGAGTCATGAGACAACGTATGTTCCCCAGTGAAAAGACCTTCAAATGTGGAATTATCAACAATGATCGTCTCTACGGGTGGCGTAACAAAAACCACACTTGCTAAGAGTGAAGAAAGAGGGCCCTGATGATATTTCACAATAATCTGATTCAAACGTCTATTTTGAGTATAAATGCTATCACTCAGATCATACGGGCTATTAGCCGTCAACATAGTGTGATGGTTCAAGGATAAAACAACATCACGAAGACGTATGGCAGCATTAATTTTTGCTTCTCTTGAATGCTGATGCCATCGTCCTACTTGATACATCTCTTGTGGACGCCAACGTCTTGCTGCTTCTTTTTGACCTTGGGCTCGTTCATGGGTAATAAAATCCTCTAGTTCTTGAGCAAAATCAGCAAATCGTTCATAAGGATTTTCTGCTGCGTCATGATGCTCCGCACCTTCACCATCATGGCTTGCAGAAACCACCTCTTCGACAGCTGCAACGTCATGATGCTCCGCACCTTCGCCATCATGACTTGCAGAAACCACCTCTTCGACAGCTGCAACGTCATGATGCTCCGCACCTTCGCTATCATGACTTGCAGAAACTACCTCTTCGACAGCTGCAACGCCATGATGCTCCGCACCTTCGCTATCATGACTTGCAGAAACTACCTCTTCGACAGCTGCAACGCCATGATGCTCCGCACCTTCGCCATCATGACTTGCAGAAACTACCTCTTCGACAGCTGCAACGCCATGATGCTCCGCACCTTCGCCATCATGGCTTGCAGAAACCATCTCTTCGACAGCTGCAACGTCACGATGTTCAACTACCTCTGATGACACGGATGGTTGATCAGACACTGGCTGCAACCCTGTTAACAACGATAAGAGCGAACCCTTATGATGTTTTGCGATAATTTTTCTCAAATGCTTATTTGTCGTATAAATTTCATCCGCAAGATTATACGGTTTGTCCGTTGAAAGAGGGCTATCGCCAATCAATGCTTGAACAACTCCTTTAAGATCATGGGCCGCATTAATTTTTGCAACTCTAGTATGATGGTGGCCTCGTCCTAATTCATTACCCTTAACTTGCGTGTGAAAAGTAGAGGATGGTTTTTCTTCTTGAGCCATTTTTCCTTCTTGATACGCCACAAACTCATCAAGTTCTCGCGCAAAATTTGTTAAATTAGTCTGAGATAGATCATTCAATGTATTTGAAGAAGAAAGTGCTGCTTGGTTCGTTTGACCGTGTGCATCGCCCTCATACAAAGCCGTCTCTGCTGCAATAGCTTGATCACCGTCAAGCAAATTACCTACTTGCTCTGCAATACGTTCCAACACACCACCTAGACCATCCGTATGCGCATCATGTGATGTTGCCGGTGAATCATCACCGTCAAGCAAATCACCTACTTGCTCTGCAATACGTTCCAACACACCACCTAGACCATCCGTGTGCGTATCATGTGATGTTGCCGGTGAATCATCACCGTCAAGCAAATCACCTACTTGCTCTGCAATGCTTTCTAGCACAGCACCTAAACTTGGTGTTTGATGTTCAGCTGGGGCTGCATGAGTTTCTGCTTCTTCAGCTTTCTTGGGCACATGAATACCTGTCAATTCAACTGCATGCTGATGCACTGTTGTTCCATGAGCATGTGTGCCGCTCAATTGCCCGCGAAGTGACTCCATAACATGTTCCGCAGCATGTTCCGCATTGGACCCAACTTGTTGCAACATAGAAAAAAATGTTTGCATGCCTGTCTGAGTCGTTCTTTGTCGCGGCACAGATGACTGGTCGTTTGCATGATCAACAACAGATGATGCAGCTTCATGTTCATCCTCGCCAACATGTACAGAGCTATTCACAAAGGCAGGTAAGGTTTGTTGAAACGCCTCTAAAGCAGGAATAAGCTCTCGCATCGGTTGCTGTAACTCGGCAGATTCATCGGCCGTTGATGAAAGCAATAAATCAATTTGTCGACGAAGATTATTCACTTCCTGAGAAACAATATGTTTAAATAAACGCGCACTACCTGTTTGCTGCAACATATCATCAGTATTAATTGCTTCAATAAAGCTTGCTGTTGTTACAATAGCTTCATGAACGTTATCATAGAAATGACTAGAATATTCAGCGGTTAAGCGCGCCTCTGAATTATAACCTAAAATAATCTTCGTATTATCTTCTTGTAAATACTTCTCTGCAGCCAAAGCAATCAGCTTTTGAGGACTCATCGGCGTGGATGCATAACTAATATCCAAGCGAATAGCATCGGCAACATAAGCCAATGAGCTTATCGCATGAGCATGACCTAAGCGATCACGAAGCTCTCTTGAAGACTCATCTTTTGCAATTAAAAATGCTTGGAACAAGACGTCATTTAATTTTCGGTCAGAATTCATGTTCAATTTTTGCTGAACAAACGTTCGGATTTCATTTTTAACCGCATGTTCTACCTGTTCGTTATTGGCATCAATTAAATTGGCTAACTGCTTAACTAACAACATGCGATAGAGCGTGAATCGATCATTGCTTGGAAGTGCTTCATTCCAATCTTGATTGGCTTCATCGTATTCGTTGAGTGAATAAAGAAAATCAAACGACGCATTCAAATAGGCATGAACATTGGCTATCGTCATTTTTGGCGCTGCGTGACTCCCGGATAACCCAAGCATGCTGCGATAACGCTCATCCCCCATCAAAATAAACGACGCATTATCAGCTGTGTTTACTTTATGATTCACTGCAAATGCTGTTTCTAGCAATCGATAATATGGATGCGACTCATTGAGCGCATGCTCATCATTAACAATTGGTGCATGCTTACGTGCTTCTACTAATTCATGCAAACGCCCACCTAAACCACCTTGAGCAACAGGAAGCGTATAAAATCTCACAAAAAAATCAGGTAATGGATGCGTAGAAGAAGCAGGTACATGGCTAACAATTTCCAACCACTGACTTTTAATTTTTTGAACGACATTAAATGTTTTAATAAAATCGGCATGCTTTGCATCAAGCAAATAATCTTGTGTGTCGTCAATGAGTCGCGTCCATGTGTTCAATCCTTGCCGATTTGACGCAGATGACATCACGGCAGTAAGCGCGCTTTGTAATGCCTCGGTTTGATCATGCGCGTCATTCATAATGCTTTTTACGCGCTCAGATAAATCGATTTCGATAAATTTACTTTCTCGAAATCTTCCAATGAACTCTCTTATCCAACTTGACACACTGCCAAGTGCAATACGACGCTCTGGCTCACCATGTCTGTTTAGAAATTTGAAAAAACTTGATTCTCCTTCGTCATCAAATTTTTTCAAATCGGTCAAATCAACCGCGGTTGTTTCCACAATATTTTGAATAGATTCAGCTAATCGATGCTGTTGCTCACGAATACTATTAATTGCACTTCGCATAGCATCACGATTATCTTGACCACGCTGGTAATGCAAACTATCAACATTCATGGTGACATAATGCACAGCAGCTGCTGTGAGCAATGCGGCAATCACACCAATGCAAATTAATCCCACAACAGGTGTAAATGGATTAAGCATAGCCATAACACCAACGGTTGCCGTGCCTGCAATTAATCCAATTACAGAGTCTAAAATGTAAGGATATTTTGCCCAAAAGCTAGGTTCATTCATCTCTTTTTCAAGAAACC
>JAGVJT010000033.1 GCA_020050955.1 Legionellales bacterium
ATTTTTCTTGTGGTTACCGGTGGTGAAGCACTTTACGCTGATTTAGGACATTTTGGTAAAGCGCCTATTCGTTTTAGTTGGTTTGTGATTGCGTTTCCTGGGTTATTGCTTAATTATTTTGGGCAAGGTGCATATTTATTATTGCATCCAGATGCTATTGAAAATCCATTTTATCATCTTGCACCGAGCTGGTTTGCGTTTCCTTTGATTATTATTGCAACCATTGCAACCATTATTGCATCGCAAGCCGTTATCTCAGCGACCTTTTCTTTAACCAAACAAGCCGTTTTACTCGGGTTTTATCCGCATTTACCCATTGTGCAAACATCAGGTTTTCAGCGTGGACAAATTTATATTCCACAGATGAATCTAATACTAATGATTGGTACGTTAGTGCTTATTTTTATTTTTAAAAACTCCAATGCCATGACGCATGCTTATGGTATTGCTGTGAATCTTGTTATGTTATTAACGTTATTACTTCTTATCCAAGTTGCAAGGCATCAATGGGGATGGGGAGTGATAAAAATTGCCATTACATTTGTATTATTTATGCTCATTGATTTTATGTTTTTAAGTGCGAATGTTCTTAAAATTGAGACTGGCGGTTGGATTCCTATCGTATTTGCAAGTTTTGCAGGGCTTGTTATGTACACATGGCGTAAGGGTCGTTCGTATCTTCAATCTTGTTATGTGAAACAAGATGAGTTATCTCGCACGCTAACACAAATCGATGACATGAACTTGGTTCGCTCTCCGCAAACGACCGCCATTTTTATTACTGACGTGTATGATAAATATGGCAGTAGCTTCATGCAGTTCCTAAAGCTTAGCAAAATGATTCCGGAGCATATTTTATTATTAAACTACAGTGTTGATAATATTCCGCATGTTTCTTCCTTGGCAAGATTTGAAGTCAACGAATTAAAGGAAAACATTAGTGAATTAACATTGCATTATGGATTTATGGACATCATTTCTATTCCGCAAGCTTTGTATGTCGCTAATGATAGAGGATTATTGCCTTTTCCTGTTGATATTGAGGATGTGACATATTTTCTAGAAATTCCTAATGTGCTGCCATCGCGTCAGAAAAAAGCGTTACAATTCTTTTGGCAAGATAAATTGTTCGCTTTTTTGGTTAGAAATTACTCGGCAAATCTTAACATTGAGTTCTATCAATTGCCGCATAATCGCACCATTGCGATGGGCACGTATTATACGATATAGCTCAATGACAGCCATTGCCTAAAGGTTTTTTCGGCACAACAATTTGAATGTTGATACCACCAATCGATGGCGTATTTTGATAAGCATCACGTAAATAATCAATCAATGGAACATCGACAACTTGCTGATAAATTGATGATGCTTGTAAAAAATGAGGTTGATTTTCTTTCCAAAACACAAAGCCAAGATGTGATATATCCAAATGTGTTCCGATAATGTTTGTTAAATCCCAATTAGGACGGACAATCTCGACAATAGAGGCGTTAGGAATTTGCTTAAATAATGCAAGATTAGTATGGCCTTCTTTATCAAATAGCGAGGTTAGTGGGATGTAAGGGAGGTTTGCATCTTGTGATCTGAACACACGTCCTTCTTGTTGGAGCTTCTTTAATCGATGCTCTTTTTCTGTAGAAGATGCGTGTCGAAGACGAACACGTGAAGAAGGAAGATGCTGATACCAATGTTTTTTATCGATAATGGTGTGAGTGATCCGTGCAACTGGGTGATGCTTTTCATCGGTCAGTGTTGTGGTGATGTCTTTTAAAAACCCTTGTTTTTGATTATTAACGTTCCAATCGATGGATGTGAAGTGATTGCGTGTTATAAACGATACCGTGCCATTTTCGTAGCGAATGTTATCCATGCATTGTTTAAACGATGGTACGTCAGTGGCGAAGGCTAATGCTAAAACGGTATCGACGTATGTTTCGCAATCAAAGGCATCTGTTCGACACCGTGGCGCGTCATCATAATAAGCGTACTCGCCTTCGCCAAGTGCTGATAATTCATAGCGTTTTTTTAACCAATAACGACTAAGAAACTCTAGTCGTTCATCCATGTTTGTGATCGGATTAGTCTGTAGGCTATGGTATAGTTGACGGATGTTTTTATCATATGCAGTTGATAGTGAAGCATGTTGTGTCGCAAATGATGCACAAGAAATTATCATAAGAATGTTGCTTGTAAACAACATACGCGAAAAAGGCTTTAACATGATAATCTCCTGTATCGAGTCAATGAACAATCAACGTGTAATTGCTGTTGCATGGTAGCGTATGAGCGAATGAAAGGACAAGCATGTTAAATGCAATTTGGTTAGGAATGATGGTATTAGCCATGGTGGTTGGCACGATTCAAGGGCGTCTTGAATTAGTGGTTCAGGCGGTGACAGATTCAGCAAAACAAGGGTTTGAGGTCGCTCTTGGGCTTGCTGGTATTATGTCACTTTGGCTTGGTATCATGCACATTGCGTCTGAATCAGGGCTTGTGAGTACATTAGCACGCTGGATGCGACCGATCATGCGTCGACTTTTTCCTGAAGTACCAGCAGACCATCCTGCCATGGGCTCGATGATTATGAATATCTCCGCAAACATGCTAGGGCTTGCGAATGCTGCAACTCCGTTTGGATTGCAAGCCATGAAAGAATTGCAACAACTAAACACACATGCGCATACAGCAAGCAATGCCATGTGTACGTTTTTGGCGATTAATACATCAAGCGTGCAGCTTATTCCTGTGACTGCGATTGCTTTTTTAGGCGCAAATGGAAATCCCCATCCAACGGTTGTGGTCGCGAGCTCGTTGATTGCGACCAGTATTTCGACACTTGTTGGCGTTGTGTCAGTGAAACAATTAGCAAAACTTCCGTGTTATCGGATGAAACCGGAGGATTTATGATGAATACGATTATCACGGGTTTTTCAAGCTGGTTATTTATTTTGTTTGTTGTGGGCATTCCTTTGTATGCTTTTTATAAAAAAGTAGATACGTTTGATGCTTTTATTGTCGGTGCGAAGCAGGGGTTTGAAATCAGTGTGGGTTTGATCCCCTATTTAATTGCGATGCTTGTAGCTATTGGCATGCTTCGTGCCTCTGGTTTTTTTGAGTTAATGAATCAGTGGCTGGCGCCACTTTTAACGAAAATTGGCATGCCTTCGGAGTTGTTACCCTTGGCATTGATTCGACCTTTTTCAGGCAGTGCTTCAACAGGTGTGATGGCAGAGCTTATTCATACCTACGGTGGGAATTCATTGATTGCAAAAATGGCTGCAACCATGATGGGAAGTACCGAGACAACGTTTTATGTGATTGCCGTTTATTTTGGAACAGTGAATATTCGACGTACACGACACGCGATTCCAGCTGGATTATTGGCTGACTTAGCAGGCATCATCGCATCGGTTTGGGTGTGTCGCTATTTGTTTGCTTGATTATACGGTGCGTTTTTTTGTTGCAAGATGTGCTGTTTCGTAGAGCTTCAATTGAGCAAGCAATGTTTTTGCTGTTGTTTTAAAAGCAGCCATTTGATGCTTCGGAACGGATGCAACACGTGGCAAAACGACCGTTGATGGATTAATCGGCAAATCATTTACATGAAACTCGTAATGGCAATGAGGGCCACTGGCTAGCCCTGTTTGACCAACATAACCAATGACTTGGCCACGTTTGACACGATCCCCTTGTGATAAACCTTTTTGAAATCGATGCAAGTGCGCATAGACAGAAGAATATGCATTCTGATGTTTGATTTTAATCATATTGCCATAGCTGCTATGACGATCAATGATTTCGATGCGTCCATCGCCTGTTGCGTGCACTGGTGTGCCAAGAGGTGCTGCCAAATCGACGCCTTGATGTGCTCGTTTATAATGAAGAATTGGATGCATTCTTGACATACTAAACATGGAGCTGATGTGTGTAAATTGTACCGGATAGCGTGAAAATGCTTTCTTTAATCCTGTGCCTTCGGGTGAGAAGTAATTCACTTCACCATTTGATTCATGCCGAATGGCGTGATATGCCCGACCTTTGTTAGTGTATGTTACAGCAAGGATGTCACCTGTATGCACCAATTCGTTTTCAATGTAATGGGCTTTATAGAGAATGGTAAATTGATCACCTGCGCGTATGTCACGAGCAAAATCAATTTCCCAGTTGAAGATGGCTGTCATTTGCTCAATAAGCTTAAAAGGAATATGCATGCGCTTTGCTGTTGCGTAGAGGGAGCCTTGCACGGTGGCTGTTGCTAACTGATTTTGAGCATTCATTTCTCTTAATTTGAGTTGGCTAGTGTATTTATCATTGCGTCGTTCAATGACGAATGATTGTGTACTTGAATAAGGCATAATTAGTGTTTGCAATGTTTTGTTTTGCACGAGGATCTGAATGTCTTGATTTGGTTTTATGCGAGAGATTACTCTGGCTTGTTTGGGGTTATCATGAATGATCGCTTGTAGTGCTTGAGGTGTTAAACCTGCACGTTTAAAAACAGATGACATGGAGTCACCAGGACGCGTGGTAATGTATTGCCAGGCTTCATTTTTTCGATTCGTGACTTTTTTCTCAATGACTTTTGGTGCCGATTTAACAGTTTTAAGCGGTGTGATGGTTTTTGCTTGAGGTTTAGGTGTGGATGGTGCAGGTGTTACTACTGGCTTTAATGTTATAGGTTTTGCGGAGGTTGATGATTCTTTTTCAAGTGCAGGTACTGATAATGTTGGTAAAGATAATTCTTGATTTGTGTAATCTTCATCGGAGGAAGATGAATAGAGTGTATGAAGAACAATGCATAGAAGTGTGCTTGCTACACACAATAAGATGATAAGCAAAAATTTGGAGCGATTTGTGGTTTGTAGCATGTCAGGATAAAGTGATTGATCCATGTCGACCCTTACTTCGGCGATCATTAAGCAAGAAAGAATAGCCTGAAAAAATTATCCGGGCTAAGATACTCGGTGTAGGATGTCAGGTCAATCATAAAATAGGTTTTGAGCTGTTTTTGAAGCAAATTTAGAACATAAGGTGAGATGTGATGGGTTTTAACGAAAGTGGTTACGATGAATTGTTACGTGGTTGTGAAGAAATTTTGCCGAAAGAAGGGCTCGAGTTGAAGTTAAAACAAAATCGACCACTCAAAATAAAAGCAGGGTTTGATCCAACTGCACCAGATTTACATCTTGGTCATACAGTATTACTTAATAAGCTTCGTCAGTTTCAACAACTTGGGCATGAGGTTATTTTTTTGATTGGTGATTTCACCGCAACGATTGGCGATCCTACTGGTAAAAATGTCACGCGCATACCCTTGGACAGTGCGGCTGTTCTTAAAAATGCAGAAACCTATCAACAGCAAGTATTTAAAATACTGGATCCTGCAAAAACGACGATTGCATTTAATTCACAATGGCTAAATGCCATGACAGCCGCGGACTTAATTCGACTTGCGCAAAGTTATACCGTTGCACGTATGCTTGAGCGCGATGACTTTCATAAACGTTATTCATCAGGACAGCCCATTGCTTTGCATGAGTTTTTATACCCACTTATTCAAGGTTATGATTCTGTTGCATTGAAGGCAGATATTGAGTGTGGTGGAACTGATCAGAAATTTAATCTATTAATGGGGCGAGAGTTACAAAAACAAGCGAATCAAGAACAGCAAATTATTTTGATGACACCATTGATTGAAGGCCTTGATGGTGTGAAGAAGATGTCAAAATCATTGGACAACTATATAGGAATCAATGAGCCTGCGGATACCATGTTTGGTAAAATGATGTCGATATCGGATGATTTGATGTGGCGATATCTTGATTTATTAAGCTTCAAATCCAATCAAATCATCGCTAAAACGAAGCAAGCCGTTCTTGATGGATTAAACCCTCGTGATGTAAAAATTGATTTAGCTAAAGAAATTATTGCAAGATTTCATTCAGCAGCAGCAGCAGTTGCAGCTCATCATGCTTTTATTGAGCGATTTCAAAAGAAAGAAATACCAGATAATCTTCAAATTCAATATATCACGTGCACCGAAGATACACGACGGCTATCACAAGTTTTAAAATTAGCACAGTTGACACAAAGTACATCTGAGGCAATGCGATTAATCAAAGAGGGTGCTGTAAAGATCAATGGTGAAAAAGCCACGGATGCACAGTTTATTCTTGCCTGTGATCATGAGTACATTATTCAAGTTGGTAAGCGTCGTATTGCAAAATTGAAAATAAATGAAAAAACTTGTTGACAATGATGTGTGAATGAGTAGAATGCACACCACGCCGAGAGAGCGAAGTTGATTAAGAAAAAGAGACAAACTGTGTGGGCACTTTAAGTTGCCTTTGAGTTGAAGAGAAAAGAAAG
>JAGVJT010000179.1 GCA_020050955.1 Legionellales bacterium
GTTGTAATTCCATCGTCACCAAAACGTGCCTATGGTTTGTTACTTGCCGCAATGAGAAACCCAGACCCTGTCATTTTTCTAGAGCCTAAACGCATTTATAGGCTCGTGAAACAACCCGTGGAAGATAATGGCGAAGCACTGCCTTTAGGTAAATGTTTTACACTACAAACAGGCGAGGATATTACTCTTATCAGTTGGGGGGCCAGCATGCATGAAACCTTGCTTGCCGCGAAACAATTAAACCAAGAAGGACTCTCTGTCGAAGTAATTGATGTTGCCAGCATCAAACCATTAGATATCGAAACCATTTTACAATCTGTCGAAAAAACAGGGCGTTGTGTGATTGTTCATGAGGGTGCAAAAACAAGCGGATTTGGTGCAGAAATTGCAGCACAAATCATGGAAAATAGCATGGATGTACTATTAGCCCCCGTACAACGCGTCACAGGTTATGACATTGTCATGCCTTATTTCCAACTTGAAAAATACTATATCCCGAGTGTAGAACGTATCAAACAAAGCGTAATGAGCATCATGGAGTGATTATGACAATTTTTAATTTACCCGATTTAGGCGAAGGATTACCCGACGCAGAAATTCACGAGTGGTTTGTCAAAGAAGGCGACACTGTTAAAACTGACCAACCGCTTGTTTCCATGGAAACGGCAAAAGCCGTTGTGGATGTGCCATGCCCACAAGACGGTGTCATCGAAGCATTGTACGGTAAATCAGGTGATCTTATTAAAACAGGTTCTCCTCTTGTCAGATTTGTCACAGAAACACCTGTGCGTGCTGATAAAGGAACTGTTGTCGGAAATCTTGAAGAAAGCACCGACGTTAGCGAAGATATCTTTGTTATTGGAGCAAGTGCTAACGCATCTAGAGCCAAGACAACTCCTGTAGTACGTATGTTAGCAAAAAAATGGGGCATCAATTTACAAACCGTTGTCGCCACAGGTGAGCATGGGACAATCACGCGTGATGATGTTCAACGCGAAATTGATAAACAGCAAACGATTCCCGAAGGATTTGAGCCATTACGTGGTGTGCGCCGTGCAATGCTAAACAGTATGGTGCAGTCACACCGTGACGTTGTACCCGTTAGCATTTTCGATGAAGCAGACGTCTCCTCCTGGATTAAAGAAGGTGATATTACCGTTCGTTTAATTCGTGCATTATGTGAAGCTTGCGTCAAAGAACCATCGTTAAATGCTTGGTTTGATACACAACACAGTGCGCGCAAATGTTTTCCTGAGATAAATTTAGGTTTAGCTATCGACAGCGCTGAGGGTTTATTTGTACCAGTCATACATAATGCTGCGAACAAAACAGATGAAGAGCTACGTGCCTGCATTAACGAGTACAAGCAAGGTGTTGCATCGCGAACATTACCACCAGAGCAATTTCAACATGCGACCATCACCCTTTCAAACTTCGGTAAATTTGCAGGTCGTTTTGCAAGCCCCATCATTGTGCCGCCCATGGTAGCTATTTTAGCCGTCGGTCGATTATATGAAAGTGTTACTAACCATCATGACACCATCAGTGTTCGTCATACCTTACCGCTGTCATTAAGCTTTGATCATCGTGCGATTACAGGCGGTGAAGCCACGCGTTTCTTAAGTGTTGTCATGCAATCGCTACAAAAATAAACACAACCGCGAGCACAAAAGTCATTCCCGCGAAAGCGGGAACTCATTTAAGCTAAACCTCTATGCTAATACCGTCATTGCAATGATGGTATCTTTAATCAGACCAAAGCAGAGAAACATGCCCGCTTTGCGGGCAAAACATCAATTAAAACTTATCACACTTAATCTTGACTAAGCGCGGTCATCATATCCTTATCCGTTCTAAACCGCTCACCGTATTGTGCTTCCAATTGCGTGATCAAGGCGTTCAATTTATCGTGACCAAACTGTTTTGCATAATGCATGGGACCACCTCTAAAAGGCGCGAATCCTGTTGCAAAAATCATACCAGCATCCAATAAATCAGCATCTTCTACCACCCCTTCACGAAGACAAAGGGCTGCTTCATTAATCATGCGAAGGATTAAACGATGCGCAATTTCTTCTTGATGTTGATCAACTTCTACGCGCTGTTTGATTGGTTTACCTTGTTTATAACGATAAAATCCTTCGCCAGATTTACGGCCTAATTTGCCTGCTTGAACCATCTCATGTAGCCGCTTAGGCACAGTTCCACCAAAATGAGCCGTCAAATTTTCTGCAACCGCCAAACAAACATCCATACCAACTGTGTCAGCCAACTCAACAGGCCCCATCATCATGCCAAATGATTTAGCTGCATTATCAATGACTTCGCCACGATAACCGTCTTCTAACAATTGCACACACTCAAGCAAATACGGCATCAAGACGCGATTGATTAAAAATCCTGGTGTTGATTTTACTGGCAAAGGTAGTCGACCAATTTGATTGACAAAGGCGCACGATTGTTCTGCAACAAATGGCGCTGTTTTCTCGCTTTTGACAACTTCAACTAACTCCATTTGTGAGACAGGATTAAAGAAGTGAATACCGACTAATCGCTCTGGATTTGTCATCACTTGACTAATCTCATCAAGAGGAATACTTGATGTATTCGTTGCAAGAATCGCCTGTGGTTTTGCATGCGTCTCAATGTGTTTAAAAATAGCTTGTTTAACCTCAAGGTTTTCAAACACAGCTTCAATGATAACATCAGCTTGAGCAACACCACGACCATCTGGATCAGCAATAAGTCTATCCATAGCCGCTTGAATAAGACGAGGTTGACGTAATTTTTTCTTAAACAAGGCATGCGCACGCCCGATAGCTGGAGCAATTTGTGCATAAGATTTATCTTGAAGCGTCACGGTGAGTCCTTGCTTTGCACACCAACTTGCAATATCACCACCCATCACACCCGCACCAATCACATGCACATGTTTTGCACAAAATTCAGCGTTTTTTGCAAAATATTTCAAGCGATCACGTAGTAAAAAAACACGAATTAGATTTTTTGCCGTCTCATTTTGCTCTAACAATTGGTGAACTGAATCAGCTTCTTTAAGATAAGAGCGATCATCAAATCCACTTTCTTTTTCCCAAAGATCAATAACTGCATAAGGTGCTGGATAATGATCTTTGCACACACGTTTTGCGACTTGATGACGTAATAATTTTGCAATCAATGTACGCGCAGGTGCTGTTTGAGTTAACGATTGTAAAAAAGAAGCGCGACGTTTGGGTGGTTTTTGATTAATAAAAAAGACAGCCGCTCGCTTTAACTGCCGAACAGGAACAACATCATCAACAACACCCAATGCTTTTGCTTTTTTAGCCCGTAAGGCACGACCGGTTAAAATCATTTCTGATAATGCGTGAAAACCACCAATAAGCTTTGGTAATCGAACAGTTCCACCCCATCCAGGATGAAATCCAAGCATAATCTCAGGAAGCGCTAATCGTGTATCATCTTCATCGGTTGCAATACGATAATCACACGCTAAAGCAAGCTCCATGCCACCGCCCATACAAAAACCATTAATGGCCGCAACGGTTGGCATGCTTAATTGCTCTAATCGTGCAAAGACAGCTTGACCTTTTCGTAAAAAATCAACCGCTTTTAATGACGTTTCTAAATGTGCCAATGCATTAATATCAGCACCTGCAATAAAACCTTTTTTCTTTAACGAATGAATGACTAAACCTTTGGCTTGACTCATTTTTGCGATGTCATGTAAAAGATCATTTAATTCGTCCAGTACTTCATCATTAATACTGTTAACACGCTCATTGTGACGATCAAGTCCCAACCAAACAATGTGATCGTGATCAACATCCATTACCCAATGTTTATGATTAATCATGGCATCCTACCTCTGTTGTTCGCTCTAAATACATCGCACCACCTTGACCACCACCGATGCAAATGGCAGCCATACCTCGCTTAACATTTTTCTTTTTTAAATTTTCTAACACATGAAGGACAATTCGTGCACCACTCGCGCCAATAGGATGGCCAGCTGCAATTGCCCCTCCTTCTTGATTCAGTGATTCATGCTTCGGAGCCCCGATGGCTTGATTTGTTCCAAAATGCGTTTGGCAATATTCGTCATCACCCCACGCAGCTAAACATGCTAAAACTTGCGCAGAAAATGCTTCATTAATTTCCCAACAATCTAGATCACTTGGGATAAGACCATGACGTTGCATGATAGGCGTCGCCGCATGAACAGGCCCTAATCCCATTTGAGAAGGATCAAGCGCTGCCCACTCAGTATCAACAATACGTCCCATCACACTTAAGCCATGACGCTTCACGGCTTCTTCACTTGCCAACAACAGCGCACATGCACCATCTGTAATTTGTGAACTATTTCCTGCCGTCACCATGCCATATTTTTTATCAAAAAATGGCTTTAATTTAGCAAGCTTTTCCACCGTCGAATCTGCTCGCATACCATCATCTGTTGTAAAAACATTTCCTTTCTTATCAATAATAGGTGTCACTTCAGACATACTGCTTGTTGCATACGCATCCATAAGGCGCGCATGACTTTGAGCAGCAAAAGTATCCATTGCTTCGCGTGTAATTTGAAAGCGATACGCTAGTTTTTCAGCCGTTTGTCCCATGTTCAAACCAACAATCGGGTCAGTCAACCCACGTAACAACGCGATAACTGGTGCAAGAAACGAAGGCCTTAGTTGCGTTAACAAGCCTGCTCGTTGCTGCATCGTTTTCGCCATAAACCATTGACCCAACCAACCAGCCATTTTGTCATTAAAAAGTAACGGCGCACGGCTCATCGCATCTGTCCCACCCGCCAATACCAAATGACTTCGTCCACTAGCAATTTGCATGGCAGCGTTATCAATCGCTTGCAAACCAGATGCACAATTACGCATCACAGTAAATCCTGGTACGCGATCACCACAACCTAAACGAAGGGCGACTACGCGCGCAATATTTGCTTCATCAGGACTAGGCATGGCTGAACCGAGAATGACTTCATCCAAATCCGTGGGTGAAATCGGTTGACGCAATAATAACGGCTTAGCCGCTTCAACCGCTAAATCAGAGGCACTAAATGCACCCAGACCTTTTGCTTTTAAAAACGGCGTGCGGTTGCCATCTACCACATAGACCGCAGCACCACTTAAATTTGATGTTTTCTTCATGAGTCCTCCAGACAAAACATTCCTATGATGTGATAATCTTTCAATAAAAAGAAGTCGCACACCTTTAAATCAATGAAAGCAGTAACAATACCTTAAATTTTTAAAATATGTAAATTAAAATTTAAAGAACTGTTGACGAATGCGCGCGAACTGATATACTCCCGACTCATTGAACGGAGAGATGGCCGAGTGGTCGAAGGCGCTCCCCTGCTAAGGGAGTATGGGACAAAATCTCATCGAGGGTTCGAATCCCTCTCTCTCCGCCAGAACAATGCGCCCGTAGCTCAGTTGGATAGAGTATCTGGCTACGAACCAGA
>JAGVJT010000091.1 GCA_020050955.1 Legionellales bacterium
CAATACCATGGCTGGCAGTCTCAAAAAGGCTTGCGAACGGTTCAGCATGCATTGGAACAAGCTTTAAGTCATGTTGCGGATCACGACATCAGTTTAGTGTGCGCAGGAAGAACTGATACAGGCGTTCACGCCACGCATCAAGTGATTCATTTTGATACCAACAAAGAACGCAGCATGCGTGCTTGGATTCATGGCGCAAATTCTTTTTTACCTAAAGATGTTTGTGTGCGATGGGGTAAAGAAACAACTGCTGATTTTCATGCACGTTATTCAGCAACAGCAAGATGTTACCGTTATGTCATTTACAATTCATCTATTCGCCCCGCATTGCTTCGCTGCAATGTGACATGGCAATACCAACAGCTCAATGATCGCAGTATGCATGAAGCCGCCCAATTATTATTAGGCGAGCAGGATTTTACTTCTTTTCGCTCCGTTGAATGTCAATCTAAAACACCGATGCGTCATGTGCAATCTATCAGCGTGTTTCGCCAAGGTGATTTGGTAATCATGGACATTACAGCGAATGCTTTTTTACATCATATGGTGCGTAATATTGCAGGTGTTTTGATGACAGTTGGAGCAGGTCGTCGCCCGATTGCTTGGGTTCAAGATGTTCTTTTAGCAAAAGATAGAAGGCTTGGTGCAGAAACAGCCCCGCCTTATGGCTTGTATTTGACTGGTGTGACATACCCGGCCTCGTTTGGTATCACGCCATCGAGTCAAGGGCCTTTGTTTTTTTCAGGAATATAACGATTAAAATCTCCATGTTGAGATTGATTTAACCATGATTATGGGAGTAACCATGAGCGAAGCAACACATCGTGACGTGTCTCGGCATTTTATCCATCAGCTGATTACAGATGATTTGAAGCAAGGAAAACATCAATCGATTATTACGCGTTTTCCGCCAGAGCCTAATGGCTATTTACATATCGGGCATGCGAAATCGATTTGCCTTAATTTCGGGCTTGCAGAAGAGTTTTCAGGACGGTGTTATCTTCGTTTTGATGATACAAACCCCATGAAAGAAGAAGATGAATTTGTTCGCGCCATTATCGAAGATGTGAAATGGTTAGGTTTTTCATGGTGTGACATGACGCATTCGTCAGATTATTATCAAATGTTGTTTGATTTTGCGGTATTGTTAATCGAAAAAGGGCTTGCCTACGTGGATAGCCTAAGCATGGAAGAGATTCGTGCTTATCGCGGAACACTTCAAGAGCCTGGTCGAGAAAGCCCGTATCGAGAGCGCTCTGTCGAAGAAAATTTGATGTTGTTTCAAAAAATGAAAGCAGGCGAATTTTCAGATGGAGCGCATGTTTTGCGTGCACGCATTGACATGCAATCGGGTAACATTAACATGAGAGATCCTGTGTTATATCGCATTCGTCATGCATCACACCAGCGTACGGGTGATACATGGTGCATCTATCCGATGTATGATTACGCGCATCCCATTTCTGATGCGCTTGAAAAAATCACGCATTCTCTTTGTACCCTAGAGTTTCAAGATCATCGTCCTTTGTATAATTGGTTGATTGAAAACTTGCCCGTTCCAGCAACACCCATTCAAACGGAGTTTGCACGATTAAATCTTTCGCACACGGTGACAAGTAAACGAAAATTACGTGAGTTGGTTGAATCAAATGTTGTCGAAGGCTGGGATGACCCTAGGCTTCCGACATTACGAGGTATGCGTAAACGTGGTTACCCACCGGCAGCTCTTCGACAATTCTGTGAACAAATTGGTATTTCACGAAGTGACTCTGTGATTGACATGTCAATCTTAGAAGCGTGTGTGCGTGATACTTTAAACGCAACAGCGAAACGTGCATTATGCGTTTTAGAGCCGCTGAAAATTGTTATTGAAAATTACCCAGATGATAAAGTTGAGTCACTTGATGTGGCGTTTCATCCACAAGATGAAACTAAAGGACGTAGAACGTTACCTTTCTCAAAAGAAATCTACATTGAGCGAAGTGATTTTATGTTAGTGCCGACGAAACAATATTTTCGTCTTTCGCCGGGAGCAGAAGTGCGCCTTCGGCATGCTTATGTGATTCGTTGTACAGATGTTATTTATGATGCAGCGGGTGAAATCATTGAGCTGCGTTGCACGTATGATGACGCAACATTAGGTAAAAATCCTGTTGATAGAAAAGTTAAAGGTGTTATTCATTGGGTGTCTGCGTCACATGCACATGCCATTTCTGTGATTCAATATGATCGATTATTTCACGATGCTAATCCTGCACGAGAAGATGATTTTATGCAGTTTTTAAACCATGATTCATTACGTACTTTGAATGCCTATGTGGAGCCTGCTGTTGCTAATGCCATGTTAGGTGATGTGTTTCAATTTGAACGTGTTGGCTATTATGCGGTGAATACACAAGAGCATGAACAAGTCACAGCTTGTCATCGTGTTGTGGATTTAAAAGATACGTGGGGAAAAATTAATGCATCGGCATCGATGACTTAAGGAGAAAAACCATGGCACTCAAACTTTATAATTCTTTAACACGAGAAAAAGAGGTTTTCGTACCAAGAATACCAGGTAAAATTGGTCTTTATGTGTGCGGAATTACCGTGTATGACGTGTGTCATTTAGGGCATGCACGTGCCATGGTGTGTTTTGATGTGATTGTTCGTTTTTTTCGTGCATCAAGATATGAGGTGACGTTTGTTCGTAACATTACCGACATTGACGATAAAATTA
This sequence comes from Legionellales bacterium, assembly GCA_020050955.1. GTDB lineage: Bacteria > Pseudomonadota > Gammaproteobacteria > Legionellales > Legionellaceae > JAGVJT01. The sequence goes on from JAGVJT010000091.1 coordinate 2,723, forward strand.
TTGTGCGCGCAAATGAACGAGGTGTGGCGATTGATGCGTTAACCTCGCAATACATTAAAGCCATGCATCAAGATGCAGAAGCATTACAATGTATCCCGCCAACCATTGAGCCTCGAGCAACAACGTCTATTGATGCGATTATCAAGTTGATTCAACGACTTGTCGTTTGTGAACATGCCTATATTAGCGATGAGGGTGATGTCTGCTTTGAAGTGAGTCGTTATGCGCCTTATGGTAAATTATCAAATAAAAAACCTGACGACTTATTGGCTGGTGCCCGTGTTGAAATTGCAAAAGGTAAACGCTCACCGCTGGATTTTGTGCTTTGGAAAAAAGCAAAAGAAGGTGAGCCAAGCTGGTCCTCGCCGTGGGGAGAGGGGCGCCCAGGTTGGCACATCGAATGTTCTGCGATGGCCATGGAAGAATTGGGTGAGCAATTTGACATTCATGGTGGTGGCTTAGATTTGCAATTTCCGCATCATGAAAATGAAATCGCACAAAGTGAGGGGGCGAGCGGTAAAACATTTGCCAACTATTGGATGCATGTTGGGTTATTGCAAATTAA
>JAGVJT010000085.1 GCA_020050955.1 Legionellales bacterium
AAAGAGGTGGACTTTGGGCTATGAAAGTTTCTCTTTCTGATGAGAATATCACGCAAACGGAAATTGAAATTTCGAAAGACGTAAACCTTGCGTATGGTTCAGCTAAACGGGGAGTTAAAACTTATCTACCAACCAGATTTCTCGGACAAACCCTTAATAATCGACTAAAGCAATCTTTGACACTACAGGAAGCGTTGGATTTATCAATAAAACTATGTAATTTATTAGATGATTTACATTCAGGAAGATTATCAAAAACGCAACAATCTTATGTTCATGGGGATTTAAATTTACATAATGTTGTGATTGATTCAGATTTAAATTTACATTTAATTGATTTTGGTAGATCTAACATAGGTCCAAGAAAAAAATTCAACGATCTTAATCAATTAAAATTATGCATTCGTGGATTGTTTAGTAATCTTTCAGATCATCGTTGTATGATTTTCGATACTTTGTTCTCGCGTCCCTATGAGGTTATGTTTCAAGATATAGACAAGCTCACGGCAGAAGAACAGCGCATTTATCAGTTTTTAAAATCAATAGACTATTCTTACTATGGTGAGCAATTAAAAAATATACAAGATATTGAAGCTGCATTGAGAGCAATTAAACATTCTCTATTTCCGGTTTCAGCAAATCAAGATGAGGTAAATGTTGATCAAAATATCATACATACAAGTGATACACCTTCTAATTTAAGGATAGTGGGGCCTTTACTAGAAGAGCCCCAAGCCTTAAATTCCGAATCTAATAGCTATTGGCCATTTATCTTTGATTGTATGTACTATGGCGGGTTAGTCGCCCTCGTTGTAGGTTTAGCATTAGCACTTCCACCTATTGGTGCATTAGCAGGCGTAACGACACTGTTGCCTTTAGTCAAAGTTATCGCGGCTTTAATTCATTTTACGCCAAACGCAATGATGGGCGTAGGTATAAGCATGGCTTTTGCAGGGGCTGGTTTTTCGATATTTTCACAGAAAAAACAAGTTGCAGATAATACGAGGGATTCAGATGTCGAAAATCGGGGTGAAAATCCTCAAAATGGCCTTGGCTAATTCAGATAAACTCAAGACACCCGAGCCGATTTTGTTGAATGTTATGTTTTCGACACTGACATGTACATTTGTCATCGATAACGTGTCATATCCGTTTGATTAGCGTCAAGAAATCCTTTTTTTCTTAAATGACAACTGTTGCAAGTTCCACAAGCCAAACCTTCGTCTGTTGCTCTGTAGCATGACACTGTTTGTGTGTAATCAACACCTAGTGATAAACCAAGCTCAATGGTTTTTGCTTTTGTCATGAATAACAAGGGGGCTTGAATTTGAATAGGGTTACCTTCAGCACCTCGCTTGGTTGCAAGCGTTGCTAGGCTTTGAAATGCGTCAATGTATTCAGGGCGACAATCAGGGTAGTGAGAGTAATCAATGGCACTGACACCTGTAAAAATGGCATCTGCGCCTAAAATTTCAGCCCAACCTAGCGCGATAGATAACATGATGGTATTACGAGCAGGGACGTATGTGGTCGGAATGTCGGTGGAGTCGGTGTATTCTTCGACCTCCATGGTTGTATCTGTTAAGGCTGACCCACCAAGATGTCCAATAGGCAAAGTGATAATCTCGTGACGTGCAACACTGAAATGCATGGCTATACGTTTGGCGGCATTTAATTCAGCATTATGTTTTTGTTGATAATTAAAACTCATTGCGTAACACGTATAGCCTAATGACAAGGCATGTGCGAGGCAGGTGGTGGAGTCTAATCCACCCGAAAGTAGTACGACGGCTTTTTTCACAACATTAACCTTAAATTCTAATGTGATGCTATTTTATCAAACAGGGAGACAAGCTTCCATATGACTTTTTATAACATGCAATACATTGATAATTGATTAAAACATCGATTTTCTGTGATCTTCAGCAGAGCTTCGTTCGCTTGATAATCGTTCATTCGGGTCAGTTACAGTGATATCTATTGATGTTCTATTAGATGCGTTCTCGTGTAGCTCAGACTTAAATTTTGACGTGATCATTGCACTAAATTGTGAGCTAAGAGTTTTAAAAAATGATGCACTTTCTTCTAGAAAAGTCCTGATGATATCTTGAATGCTTATTTGTTGCTCTGTTGGAATAGTCGGTGTATTGTCGTCTTCTAATGAAACGGTGAATAATGTATCACCTTCTGCCGTGATTTCGATGCTATCTCGAGTTTTTTCATCAATCATTTCATATTTTGATGATTGATGGTTAATAATGATTAAAATTTGTTCTTTGAAGTGTTGTAATGCCTTGTACACTTGTTTTAAAAAAGTTTGAATACTTTCTTTAACTTCCGTCGAAGTTGGTAATGCCATGACTTTTTGTTGAGATTGCTCAATTTTATCATTTAGCGTATCAAATAATTGGTGAATATCTTTTTCTGTTGCGGATGAAGAAAGTGTTGTACTTTGGCGTAAGTCATCAACAAGATCACGGCAAACATTCATGGCTTGTTGATTGCTCTCACGTTGAGGTACTTCTTGTTGCCCAAGCATTAACTCAATATCACTGTCATCACCCCAATCTTCTTCATTAAGCAAGCGTGATTCTTGTGTAGTGACCATCGTTAACTTATCTAGTGTCATACGGCGATCGCGTGCATGATCATGACTATCGTGTTCAGCCAAAGCCTCTTTTGTTAATGGCGTTGTTAGTTGATTTTCATGCGTTTCATTGGCTTGTAGTCGGTGTTGTATTTTTTGGCTTGCACCGGTGAGATCATTATAGCTGCTTGCTTCGTGAGCGGCTGCTGCCAATCGACTTCGAAAAGTTTCTTCGGTAGGAATTTTTGACACCTGACTTGCAAGACCACTGGTTTCATAGGCCCATTGTGCATGTGGCTCAAATGCTTTTAAACTGCTGTTGTTATAAAGCCATCGAAGATTTTTTTCAACGGCTGTGGTATTAATTTGATTATCTAAAAAACGCCCCCACGATTCTAATCGTGTTTTAATATTCACAAAGTCGCTTTGTCCTCGTATGGTTTTCCAGCCATTGGCAGCTAATCCTTCGCTAATGATTGCAAGACCACCAACCCCCGCAGCAATGAATTTGATGCTTTTATTCACATAATTAAAAAAGGCATACCCTGTGTTGGTGAGAATAGCTGCCCATTGGCGTCTTAAAACAACGTCTTTTTCACGGCTTGCATGAATTTTATCTTGCGTATAAGGTGTTGGGTTAAAGCGAAGCTGTGCTTCGCGCCATAAAAAACGTAAAGGATAACCCGGATAAAAACTTAACATGCGAACTACATTGTTACTTCCTGTGGAGCAATATTTAACGCGAAACGCATGTAAGTAGTCTTCTTTGGGAATACTTTGATGTCCTGGGTATTTCCCGGCTAAAACATCTTTGTTATAGGTATCAAACAATTGACTTAAATGATTGTAGACTTGAATGGCGTCTTTTCGTTTTTCAGCGGGAAATGTAAGTGGGCTATCAGGATCACCAAAGATTTCAATTGCGCGTTGCAACTGTTCGAATGAGTTCTGTTGAGAAGGATGATTAGCGTTATCAATTACTGATTGTATCATGGCGCGATCACTATCGATTTTATCTAAGCCTGACTGAACTTTCGTGCGAAGGTTTGTGCGTGACTCTCTTGTGGATTGCACAACATCGATGAATTTTTCAATGATTGCTTCTTGATGAAAACGAGAATCTTTCGATTGTGCTAAAACATTTTTGATACGTTGGGTGCGTTCCTCTGCTGTAATTTCTTTGCCTGTTACGGGATCAAGGTCTTCGAGAACATGTTTTTCTTTAAGTTGATTGTAAATAATTGAAAATTCACTTTGGCTTAAAGGCTGTTTGCCAT
>JAGVJT010000125.1 GCA_020050955.1 Legionellales bacterium
AATAAACGCATTGACCGCACGTTGAGGTCGGTAAGCATCGTAAACCACTAAACGATACCCATGTTGATAAAGTGTTGTATTAACATTTTTCAGCGCGAGTGCTGCCTTTTTTGTACAATAAATGCTTGATGTTTCATAGCCAGGAACAGGGCGGCCTAAAAAATTTTCTGAGCCACTGTATCTGACGCTTTGAAGGATATCGGGTGCTATTGTTGATAATGCGACAAAATTATGCGGCATTGTTTGATTCGATTTCATTTGGCAAGCAGAAAGAATTAGCGACATAGCACACCCCAACATAAAGGATTTAAGCATTTAAACCGCCATGGCTGTTTGGCATCGTCTTGATTGCATGTACGTGCGACCAATGGCGATTAAATTGTAAAGCATGATGAATAGCAGTAGTAAATGCAAGGATTTAGTGCTTAAGTGGCTTACAATCGGCAATGCGATGACAACGCCAAGGCATCCAAACACACTTAATATCAGTGTTTTTTTCAATGGAATTTTATTTTGCTTTAAAAAGACAAGGGTAGTGAGCGGCTGCTGCATGGCACCAGCGGTTGTCATGATGGGGAAAGCAACAGCAGGCGATACACCCATTAAAAATAATACGCCTTGTACCATGGCAAAAAGACCAATGCCGACGCATGTTAGTGAGCCACAAATAATCATGGCAAAAAAACCGAGTACAAGCTTCCAGGAGTGCAGCGCTGTAATGTCGCCGCCGACAGGCATGAGTCCTAATTGATCACACGCTAAAAGTGTCATGATTAAAAGAAAACATACCATCATAGCAAGGCGAACACCTTGTTTACTTAAGCGTGTGACAATGCTGCCTCCGAGCACCCCACCAATGCAGGTACCTGCAACTAATGTAAATAATGTCGTGAAGTCAACTTGAATCAGCTGCATAAAAAACAGTGATTCGAGTGTGCCTGGAATGACTTGTGCGCCATTGTTCATGGCGGGTAGTTCTTCGTCTTGAAACGTATTCATTAATTTGGCAAGAGCGATGTTTACCGCGAAGCTACCAACGCCAATTGTGTCTGAAATAAATGCCAAAATACCGCTGATGGCAAGTTTCACGGTTTCCTTTTTGGAAACACGAACAACCGGCGCTTTCTTGAGTTTATACACCATGACGATGGTGCATATAAAGCTTAATAACAAGATGCTTAGCATGGTTAATTTAACGATCATTGTGTCTCCATGGCGCGATACGCTTGATTATTGGAATGATGCGCAAGAATAAGAAGTAGATATTATACCCAATTTGCCGATTTTATGAAATATTGCTATTTGTGACATAATTCTCAGGATGACGTTTGTTTTTTGAGATTTAAAAAAAGCTTAATAGTTTTTATTTGTTATTAAGTGAGTCAAAAAATGATATTTTGCTCCTTTACTTATCATTGATGATGAACAATACTATAAGATAATCATGTGTATGTTGTTTAATATTGAAAAAGAGAGAAGACCATGCAACGTCATCTATTTGAAGTGCCAGGGGATAATGTTGAGATTAATATTAGTTTACTTGCTCATATTGCCGCTGATGCTGAATTACAAGGTCGCTTCGGTGTTCAAGGCCAAGTTTTTTCAAACACGATAGGTTACTTTAAGCAATACCTTCTCGCTCATCCAAAGCGAGGCACGCCAGAGCTTAGTAAGCTTGCGCAAAGTGTTTCCGCGCTGCATGAGTGCACAAAGAAAATGTATGAGTTAGCTAATAGCACGACATCACGTGCAGAGCTTAATCTATTTTGTTCTGACATTTCACAACAAATTCAACGTTTACAGCCTGGCGAAGAGCTGATGTTGCCTGGTGGTTGGCGCAATAAGCAAAGCCCAGGGCACACGATGATTTATCATTTTAAACGTGCAGCTGACGGCAAGTTACGATTTTATATTTACAATGCGGGCGCTGGTGTTAACTTTCATGATAAAACATCGACTGCCGAGAATGAGCGTTATTTCTCCACAAAAGTTTATGAGTTTCCTGCGAATGTGACAGAGGAACAACTGGGGTATTTAGTTGAGCGCGTGGTCCTTGCTCGAGTGCCTCATTTACGTAACGATGTATTTGACGAAGATAAACTGTATCAACAAAGTATTGAAGAAGTCATACCTCATCTTATCGATGTAACAACAACCAAGCCTTCGCTTGCAAAAGATTTGTTCAATGAAGCATTGACAACGACCGGACAAATAAGCGGGACATGTACACAACGTTCTATTCACCAAATGCTAAAGCATCATTTTACAACACTCGAAGAGTATCGACGATTTATCATTGATTTTAAAACACACGCGATTGAAGATTATCTCAACAAGCATACACGTCATGGTAAGCTTTTTTGTAGCGAAACTATTCGTGATTTGATCGATGCTGCAATTATTAATACGATTAAAATTTGTGATATAAATGACCTTTTCGAAAACGACCAGGAGAAGAAAGAAAAGCTTCGTGCGCTCTATGCCTTACAAGACAGATTACATCAAACAGTAGAACTTACATCGTCTGTTGCGAGATCGGAAGAG
>JAGVJT010000019.1 GCA_020050955.1 Legionellales bacterium
CGCGGAAAAATGGTGTCTGGTGATATTGCTGACCTTGCATTGCTTATTCACTACACTTCAGCCATTGATGGCATCGATAGAATACGATTCACGACTTCACACCCCCTTGCATTCTCAGATAACTTAATTAATGCTTATGCCGAGGTGCCAGCATTAGCCAACCACCTTCATTTGCCAATTCAAAGTGGTTCAGATCGCATTTTAAGCCTGATGAAGCGTGGTTATACGGCACTCGAATACAAATCAAAAATTCGAAAACTTCGTAAAGTTCGTCCAGACATTCGTTTATCCACGGACATCATTGTCGGTTTTCCTGGTGAAACAGACCGTGACTTTGAAGATACACTCAATCTTGTTCATGAAATTGGCTTTGATTTGTCATTTAGTTTTATTTACAGTGCAAGACCAGGCACACCAGCAGCCAATCTAGCCGATGAAACACCACTGGACGTCAAAAAACAGCGCCTTAAAATTTTACAAGATCGCCTACTCTTGCAAGCTAATCGCTACAGTGAATCAATGATTGGCAGCACGCAGCGCGTTCTTGTTACAGGCATATCGAAAAAAGATATCACTCAATTAGCAGGACGAACAGAATGTAACCGTGTTGTTAACTTTGATGGTCCACTCACGCTACAAGGTCAATTTGTTGATTTGTTGATTACAGAAGCACTACCAAATTCGTTGCGTGGTCGCGTTATCACACAGGTAACATCTGCTTCTTATGCATGATAACTTACTCATAAAATCAATTCCTTATGAATGGCGAGGACTACGTCTTGACCAGGCGCTCGCCCAAATTTTTTCTGATTACTCACGCTCGCAACTCACGCAATGGTTAAAAACAGGCCGTCTTACGGTTGATGCGCAAGAACACAAACCCAAAGACAAAGTCCATGGTGGTGAACAAGTAACGCTCATGCTTCTTACCGAGGACATTGCAACGTCTATTTGCCTACCTGAGCCCATCGCACTTAACATTGTGTTTGAAGATGAACATTGTTTAGTCATCAATAAACCAGCAGGCCTCATCGTTCACCCCGGTGCCGGTAATCCTAACCACACGCTTGTCAATGCTTTGCTTTATCATTATCCACAACAACAACACTTACCTCGTGCAGGCATTGTCCATCGTTTAGATAAAGACACCACAGGATTATTGATTATTGCAAAAACAGAAACAGCATTAACGTCACTATCGCGTCAAATGCAAGCACGTGACATTCAACGTCATTATAAAGCGCTCGTGCAGGGTCATGTCATTGCCGGCGGGCACATTGAAACAGGTTATGGTAGACACCCACGCCATCGACTAAAAATGGCGGTGCTTGAGCATGGCATAAAACAAGCCATTACGATGTATACGCTTAATCAACACTACAAAGGCACAACGTTACTTGATGTAAAACTTATGACAGGTCGTACACATCAAATTCGCGTGCACATGGCACATGTTCATCATCCAATTGTTGGTGATCCGCTATACAGCGGACGTGTTCGTCAACCATTGGGACTTGATGATGAGACACGTGCTGTTTTTTCAAACTTTAAACGCCAAGCTTTGCATGCGTGCTCGCTTACTTTTCAACACCCCAGCACACACGACATCATCCACACAACAGCGCCACTACCAGATGATTTTGCGACATTGCTCCAAGCCTTGCGACTTTCTTAAACAGAGTAAGCGCATCTAAACGTACCATAGAATACCCAAATGCCACGTTCCGCGCTTTATGCGCGGAATCCAGATCTCGACTCCGATTAAGATCGAATGGATCCTGCGCATAAAGCGCAGGATATAGGCAAAAAATAGAGATTTGTGTTCAAAATTTAGATGCCGTTACCATGCTTTCTTAAAGAAACATTCGACAAATTTAAGTCATCGATCAGATAATAACGCTTTACACATGATTTTATAACGATGACTTATTTAAACGATACTCTTATCTCTGCTAATTGGCCTGCTCCCTCTCATATCCAAGCTGGCACCACTACGTTGATGCATGGTCATAGCCAAGAAGCTTACGCCAGCAATAATTTAGCACTGCATGTTGGTGATAACCCCGCACATGTCTTAGCCAATCGACAACAATTACGCAGCTTACTTATGCTACCGAACGATCCTGCATGGCTTGAACAAACGCATAGCACTGATTGTGTTATTATTGAAAATGAAGCATCGCGTCACGCAGATGCCGCTATTACTCGACAAAAAACACAACCGCTTGCCATTTTAACGGCCGATTGTTTGCCTATTTTGTTGTGCGATAAATTAGGAACAGAAATTGCAGCCATTCACGCCGGTTGGCGAGGCTTGTTAAATGGTGTTGTACAAAATACATTAAAAAAAATGCATGTAAAACCGCATGATTTGCTTGCATGGATTGGGCCTGCCATCTGCCAGCGTTGTTATGAGGTTGGTGATGACGTGAGAATGCAATTTACATCAGTGTACCCATTTACAACAAATGCATTTGAAGGACGCTATGCAAATCTACCATACATGGCGGAGCTTGTTTTAAAATCACTAGGGATTCATCATGTTTATCAATCACATGTCTGCACATTTGAAGAAAAAAAGACGTGCTATTCCTATCGCCGTACCTCACAAACCGGTAGAATGGCAACATTAATTTGGTTTAATCAAGAAAAGGATAACGCATGATGCGCCTCCCCCACCTTGCTCTCAGTGCTTTATGTGTACTCTCTTCAACCGGTTGGTCTGCAGCGCCCTCACCGTCGACAACACTCACATCATTACCAACGTTGGCACCTGTTTTAAAGAAAGTCATGCCTGCCATTGTAAACGTTGCTGTACAAGGCATGATCCCAGGAAGTTTGGCAGCCCTTGAAGATGATGAAGACGCTACGGAAAAAGGCCAACTAGTTCCTGAAAAACCCAAAAAATTCCAAAGCATTGGCTCAGGTGTGATCATTGATCCTGAAAATGGTTTTATTTTGACGAATGATCATGTTATTCGCCATGCATCACTAATTACCGTCACGTTAAATGACGGCCGACGCCTGAAAGCGAAAGTCATTGGTTCTGATAGCGAGACAGACATCGCCGTTTTAAAAGTGGATGCTAAAAACCTAAAAAGCCTCGGTATTGGCAATTCAGATAACATCGAAGTTGGTGATTTTGTGGTAGCAATCGGCAATCCATTTGGATTAAATAGCTTTGGAAATAGCCAGTCTGCAACTTTTGGTATAGTCAGCGCAATGAAACGAAGTGATCTGAATATCGAAGGCATCGAAAATTTTATTCAAACTGATGCAGCCATTAACCCAG
>JAGVJT010000021.1 GCA_020050955.1 Legionellales bacterium
ACGAGGGTTCTAGTTTTGTAAGTTCTTGCATAGGAAACGCGATGTTTTCTAGTACAGTAAGTGCTGAAAAAAGAGCGCTATGTTGAAAAAGCATTCCCCATCGTCGGCGTAGAGCATGTGCTTCTCGTTCATTGAGTTGATGGATGTCTTGACCAAATACACGAATTTCTCCGGCTGTTGGCTTTAATAACATTAAAATACTGCGCAAAATGGTTGTTTTACCACTTCCACTGCCACCAATTATGGCAATAATTTCACCTGGATAAATGCTTAAATTGACATCCGTGTGCACCCATTGTCCGCCGAGCTGATTTTTTAACTCTGTAATTTCGATGATTGGCGTTGTCATTAGAGATTCAACCAACTGTAAATAATGGAGTAGGTCGCATCGGTGATGATGATTAAAAACAAAGCTTGGACTACGCTTCGCGTGGTTTGACGACCAACGCTATCGGCACTGGCTTCCACGCGAAAGCCTTGAAAGCAACCAACAAGCGCGATGAGAATGGCGAATGCAGGGGCTTTGTAGAGACCTAATAAAAGCTGTTTGACACCAACAGTGGTTTGAATGCGTGTTAAAAAATCATAATAACCAACGTCTAGCATCAGTTTTGACATGAGCATTGCACCAAATAAGCTAAACATGTCAGACCAAAAAATGATTAAAGGAAAAATAATTAACAATGCGATGACCTTAGGTACGACGAGTAATTCAGTAGGCGATAGCCCCATCGTGTTTAAGGCGTCAACTTCTTCATTAATTTTCATGCTTCCGATTTGTGCGGTAAAGGCAGAACTTGTTCGACCGGCGACAATAATAGCTGTAATAAGTGGCGCGAATTCTCTAAAAATTGCCATCCCAGATAAATACGCAATAAATGCATTGGCTCCGTATGTTTCAAGTTGTAATCCCATTTGATAAGCAAGAACAACGCCAATAAGAAAGGATAAAAGTGCTAAAATGGGGAGTGCCTGAATCCCGGTTGTTTTGACATTAGAGACAATGCTTGGAATCTGTAAGCGTCGCCAGTTGAGAGCTGCTAAAAATAATTTATCAGCAAGATCACCAATTAAAACAATTAAACCGTCAATTTGTTGACATTTATTGACGGCTTCTTTGCCAATGTTGTGCAATAATCCTGGTGACTTTGATGGTGCTGATGACGGTGTAAGGTTATTTTTTTTATCACTGATTAATGTAATTAACGCGTGTTGCTCTTCACTAAATCCTGTTAATGTGACCGTTGCTTGTTTCGCTTGCAACAGATTTATGCATTCTAACAAGACAAGTGCTCCGGCACTGTCAAAGCCTGTCAGTCGATCACCACCAATGGTAATGACGCTTTGATCTGACGCGTGCATGGATATAAGCGTGTGGGTCAAATGCGTGAGATGTTGTGTTGACCAATTACCCTCACACGAATAGTGTGTTTGCTGTGCGTTTAAGGTAAGTTGTGCGTCGGATGCGGTGAGTGTCATCATGATGATTTTACTGAAACATAGCTTAGGATAATACGAAACAGCGTTTAGCAAAATACCTTTATTGTATCTCTGTATCAAAAAATGATAAAATTCAAGACATTTTGAATCGCAGGATATAAATAGTTCATGTCGAATGAGTACAGTCAATTTGAAAAGAGAAAACAAGATCACATTGAGCTTGCGCTTATGCATGAAAATCAAGCTTGTGAGTTGAATGCATTTGATCATATGGCGCTGATTCATGAAGCACTACCTGATCTTGATTTTGATGACGTTTGTTTACAAAGTACGCGTTTAGGACGTGTGGTTGAAAAACCATTTTTGATTGCATCAATGACGGCGGGTCATCGCGATGCTACAAATATTAATCGTCACTTAATTGCCGCATGTGATGAAAAAAAATGGGCAATGGGTGTGGGTTCTCAACGGCGAGAATTAACAGATAAAACGGCAGCAGAAGAATGGCAACCGTTGCGTCGAGATTACCCGTCTGTATCGCTATACAGTAATCTTGGTATTGCTCAACTGATAGTAACACCATTTGATGCTATTTTACGTATTACCGATGCGCTGGAAGCAGATGCGTTAATTATTCATTGCAACCCTCTGCAAGAATGCATTCAACCCGAAGGAACACCGCTGTTTAAAGGATGCTGGCAAGCCCTTGAAAAGCTTGTGAATACACTGCCTTTACCGGTTATTGTGAAAGAAACGGGCTGTGGCTTTTCACGTGTAACATTAAAACGTCTCAACGACATTGGTGTGGCTGCTGTCGATGTAAGCGGGCTTGGTGGAACACATTGGGGACGGATTGAAGGGCATCGTGCGACGCATGATCTTGTTCGTCAACAAGCCTCAGAAACGTTTCGAAATTGGGGTATTAATACTGTTTCTTGTGTCCAGGAGGCAATGGCATTTAATCCTTCCTTTGAAATATGGGGTTCTGGTGGTGTGCGTCATGGTCTTGATGCTGCGAAATTATTTGCGCTGGGTGCGACAAATGTTGCGTTTGCAAAACCGATGTTGGCGGCAGCTTTGCATTCTTCTGAGCGTGTTATGTCGGTGATGGATACGATAGAATATGAATTAAGCACGGCACTTTTTTGTACTGGAAGTCGTACATTGTGTGAATTAAAGGAGAAAATACGTTGTTAACTCAGCAAGGTTGTCCATTGGGTGAAGGATTTTCGAAATTAACCAGCGAAGAACGATTCCAACGGTTAATGGAAGCCGGCATATTAACATCCGATGATATCTATTATTTATGCCGTGGTGGTGTGCATGAATTAAATTTAGCGGATAAATTAATTGAAAATAGCATTGGCTATTTCCAACTGCCGCTTGGTGTTGCCAGTAACTTTTGCATTGATGAACAAGATTATGTCATCCCCATGGCAGTTGAGGAAACATCCATTATTGCTGCATTATCAAAGACTGCGAAATGGATACGCCAATACGGTGAAATCACAACAGAAATTCAAGGGAATTGCATTTTAGGACAAATTCAATTTGCAAAAGTGATGGATTTTGAACGTCTTGCTTCTATTTTTAATGATCATAAACATGATTTGATTCAAAAAGCGAATGAAGATGTGGCGCAAAGCATGGTGCAACGTGGTGGCGGCGTCATGGATATGCAGTTGCGCCGGTTAGTGCGTCCTGATGGCGGTGTCATGGCAGTGATTCATTTAAGCATGAACAGTTGTGATGCGATGGGTGCAAACATTATTAATCAGGTTTTAGAGTATCTAAAAACACCGCTTGAAGCGCTTTCGGGTGAAAGTGTGACCATGTGTATTTTATCCAACTTAAATGATGAGAAGTTAACAACGGCACGTGTGACATTACGAAACATCGATTCTGAACTTGGCGAGCGTTTGCAAGATGCTTCGTTATTTGCAGAAATAGATCCTTACCGCGCAGCGACACATAATAAAGGTGTGATGAATGGCATTGATCCTGTGGTGCTAGCAACAGGTAATGATTGGCGTGCTATTGAAGCAGGTGTACATGCATATGCTTCGCGGCATGGGCGTTATCAATCAATTACACGCTGGCGATATCAAGATAATACACTGCATGGCGAATTAACTGCTCCCATTATTGTGGGCACGGTTGGTGGTGTTACGGCATTGCATCCAACGGCAAAGCTTTGTTTACGCATGATGGGCATTACTTCTTCAAATCAATTGTCACGTGTTATCGCGGCAGTGGGTCTTGTGCAGAATTTAGGTGCTATCCGTGCGTTATGCACGGAAGGTATTATTCAAGGTCACATGAAGTTACACATTGACAATTTGTTACTGGGTGCCGGTGCGAATGACACTGAAATTCCCTTACTGAAAAAGCGATTGCAACAATGGTTGTTGTTGAATCGACGCGTGAGTCAAGGGAAAGCATCAGAATTACTGGCTGAACTTCGTCATGCTCAAACATCTTTATGAAGAAGTGGCGAATCCCGGCAAAAACGTTTTTACTTGGTGAATATGTGGCAATGACAGGGGGGCCTGCCATTGTCTTGACCACATCTCCTTGTTTTGAAATAACGCTTTCATTAACGAGTAATACGATAGATAGTAGGCCTATCCACCCGCAATCACCGGCAGGTCTTCTATGGGCGAAAACGTCGCATGTTGAACAATTAAACTGGCATGATCCTTACCGCGAGCGAGGCGGTTTGGGGGCTTCAAGTGCACAATTTTTAGGCGCTTATTTAGCTGATACTTATTTAAATCATCAAACCATGACTCAGCAAACGATGCTTGAGCAATATTTTTCTTATGCGTGGTCTGGTCGAGGATTACGCCCCAGTGGGTATGATGTATTGGCGCAATTGTCATCGGGTTGTGTGTTCATTCATCAAAATGAAAAACAGTGTGTATCATACCCGTGGCCGTTTGATGATATTGGATTTATCTTGATTCATACCATGCAGAAATTAGCAACGCATGAGCACTTACGACAAGTGGCATTGCCGCAAGCGTTGTCATCTCTTGAGGTTGTTGTGCATGCGGCAAAGCAGGCTTTCAATGATGCAAATAGTGAACAGCTGATAAATGCAGTGAATACTTATCATCAAACATTGCAACACATGGGTTTGATGGCATCGCATACCTGTGCCATGCTCGAGGAACTTCGCGTTCATTTTGACTGTTTGGCCATGAAGGGATGCGGTGCAATGGGAGCTGATGTTCTGTTATTACTAGTTTCTCGCCAATATTTGAGTGCTAATGTCGTGCGATTATCTCAATTAGGATATACCGTACTTGCGACATCGAATGAGCTATATCAGGATTAAGCGCGTGTTTTGTGTGAGCGACGTTTTTGAAGAATACTTTTTTAGCATATTGACGCATATTTTAGAAAAAATAGCTTGATATTATTGTCTAATCCGGTATGATATCAGCCTCTTTAGGGCCGTTAGCTCAGTTGGTAGAGCAGGA
>JAGVJT010000149.1 GCA_020050955.1 Legionellales bacterium
AACTTCACCATCATTGCCGCGAGCAACTCGTCACCCATTATCAATAAATTTGACCGATGTGATTTGAATTTTTCCTATTTGTTGCCTACGCTTTTAGTAGGCAACATTAATTTTAGGGATGCAATCATGACCAAGAAAAAAGAAGAGACGGCTTTACTTGAAAAGCAAGCAAGGGAATTAAATGCTTTTGAAGCAGACTTGCGTAATAAGCTTGTACCTGGGACGCTTTGGGGAGAAGGTATTGATGATGTAACGACGCGTGAAGAGATTATTACAGAGTTGATGAAGTTTAAGAAAGCGCTTATTGTAACCAATGACCCTAAGGCATTGCCTGTAATGCAGCAGTTTAACCAGGAAGGAGAAAAAACGCTTAACGCGATGGTAGATTTATTGAAAGATCCTGAGACTTTAAAACGTCTCAATACAAAGAATGCTGATGCTCGTGCTGAATTTTCTGAGCCTCTTATCGGTATGATTAGAGGTGCAACGGCAGCAGCTCAAGAGCCAGAAAAATTTACTCAAGAAGCTGCGGATAAGTTACAAGAAAACGCTGCATTGGTAGCGACGCAAGATAAGTATGCGACGATAATGAAGTTTGCGGTTGCTGCGTTGCTTGTGGCGGGTATTGTTGCTCTATTTGTGTTCTGCCCGCCGGCCGGCGCGATACTTATGGGCGCTGTTCATGCGGCTGGTTTGACCTCATTTATAGGAACTGCGCTAAGCAGTGCCGCGAGTCTTGGACCGATGATCGGGACTGGCCTTCTTGCTCTTCCTGGGGCAATTGCAGCGGCTCCTGCTACTGTTGCTGCGGTTTTCGGTAGTCTTTTTGCTCTCGCTGCGGGTCATGGAATTTATGAGAGTCGCGATGCGGCGTATAAAGAAGGTTTCACACAAGGAATGGAGGGTGCTCCCAAACTTGATGAAAAGCTTGCTTCTTCAGGTCCAGCAGCACGTGGATTTTCTGCAGGACAGCATCAGGGCCAAGAAAAAACAGCAGAATTGAAGCAAAAAATGGGTGACTTGCTCTCAACCTATCAAGGTAAACAAGAAGCTGCAAAGACAGAGGTTGATCGGGTTATTCCTACTAGTGGCTTTAAACCAAAATAAGCTAAAAGAACCTAGTGGTGGTAGTTGCTAATGGTTGCGGAGAAAAGCTCAGAAAAAGTTAACTGTTCTGAGCTTTTTTATTAGTTGTCACGATCCTTGGTTCTATGTTACATATGCCTTAATATAACCTACGATAGCAAATGCATGACGATCAACCTCGAACGGCTTCGCTACTTTAGCACGTTGACTTTTCTTATTTGCTGCATGCTAGCGCTTACAGGACGTCTTGTTTATTTTTTTCTTGCCGATGCACGCTATTTCCCTATTAACACGGTTAAGATTGCGGCGACTTACCAGCATGTGACACGTCAGCAATTAGAATCCATTCTCTCAAAACACCTAAATCAAGGCTTTTTTGGGTTTTCAACTCATGCATTAACACATGATTTACTCGCATTAGCTTGGAGTGAAGACATCGATGTACAACGTATCTGGCCTGATGCAGTTAAAATCACACTCACTGAAAAAGAGCCGGTTGCGGTTTGGAATGGTGAGTTGATGACAGAAAATGGATATGTATTTCATCCGGAACACGCAGCAGATGAGCGGGAACGATTACCACAATTAACAGGACCTCAAACACAGCAAAAAGATGTCTTACAAAATTATCAAAAATTCAGTAAGCTATTAACAGCGTATGGATTAAGTGCAAATGCATTGCAATTGCGCGATAATCAAGCGTGGGATTTATTTCTGGCCAATGGTGTTTTAATTCGCTTAGGCAAACGTGATTTGGAGCAACGCTTGTTGCGTTTTTGTAGGGCATACCCTGCAGTGTTTGCGGACAAATCGGAGCAATTGTCCAGTGTTGATTTACGTTATGCACGAGGGATGGCTGTGCAATGGAAACAACAAACGGGAAAATGATGGCAAAAAAAATGGAAAAAAATATTATTGCAGGACTGGACATTGGTACCTCTAAAATTGTGGCGTTGATTGCAGAAATCACACCCGCAGGAACCATGGAAATCATTGGCATGGGGTGTCATCCTTCTCGTGGCTTAAAGCGCGGCGTGGTGGTGGACATCGAGGCAACTGTGCAATCGATTCAGCGTGCGGTACAAGAAGCTGAATTAATGGCAGGTTGCGAGGTGCGCTCTGTGTACACAGGCATTGCGGGCAGCCATGTTCGAAGCTTAAATTCACATGGCATTGTTGCCATTCGTGACTCAGAAGTTTCACAGGCCGATGTTGAGCGAGTTTTAGATGCTGCAAAAGCGGTCGTCATTCCTGCGGATCAAAAAATTCTTCATGTTTTACCACAAGAATTCATGATTGATAATCAAGGCAATATTCGTGAACCTGTGGGCATGGCCGGTGTGCGACTTGAAGCACGTGTGCACATTGTTACAAGTGCGATGAGTGCAACACAAAATATCATCAAATGCGTTCGTCGTTGTGGTTTGGAAGTCAATGACATTATTTTAGAGCAGCTCGCATCAAGCCATGCCGTTCTTGCCGACGATGAAAAAGATCTTGGCGTTTGTTTAGTGGACATTGGTGGTGGTACAACGGACATTGCGGTGTTTTCAGACGGCGCGATTCAATACACAGCGGTTATTCCAATTGCAGGTGATCAAGTCACCAACGACATCGCCATGGCATTACGTACACCGACAAAAGCGGCTGAAACTATTAAAATGCAATATGGTTGTGCGTTTTCTGAGTTAGCAAGCACAGGCCAAATGATTGATGTCTTAAGTGTGAACGAGCGTCCTGGACGAAAAATTTCGGTGAAAGCGTTAGCCGATGTCATTTCTGCGCGTTATGAAGAATTATTTTCTTTAGTGCGTCATGAGCTTCGTCGCAGTGGATTTGATGAAATGCTTGCGGCAGGCATGGTGTTAACAGGAGGTGCATCGTCTGTTCATGGCGCACTTGAGTTAGCTGAAATGAGCTTCGAGATGCCGGTTCGACAAGGATTTGTTCCAGCGATTCCTGGGTTGCCTGATACCATGACAAGTCCGTCGTGGGCGACAGCGGTCGGGTTGTTATTGCATGGCTTTCAACAGCAACACGAAGGAGGCTATAATGCCCCCATGCTGCCACGCAATGCGAATGGTATCTGGACGAAAATGAGGCAGTGGTTTGATGGAAATTTTTAAAGCATTATGAGACTATATTGCTTTAGCTCACCGATGCCGACGTTTGTCGGCGTTTGTGCGTGTAGCCGATGGACGCTAAGTTTTTTTGAAAGATGAAAAAGCGCTGTTTATGAACCTAACTTCACCGAGAGAGGATAGTCATGTTTGAACAAATCGAAGGCCAATTAGATAACGCCGTTATTAAAGTCATTGGCGTCGGTGGAGGCGGGGGAAATGCTGTCGAGCACATGGTGGCAGAAAACATTGATGGTGTGAAGTTTATTTGTGCGAACACCGATGCACAAGCACTCAGAAACTCAAGTGCTGAAGTGTTGATTCAATTAGGCGACGAGCTCACTAAAGGCTTAGGTGCTGGTGCAAATCCGCAAATCGGACGAGAAGCAGCTGAAGAAGATCGCGAGCGCATTAAGCAAGTTCTACAAGGTGCAGACATGGTATTCATCACCGCTGGCATGGGTGGTGGAACAGGCACGGGAGCAGCCCCTGTTGTGGCTGAAGTGGCGAAAGAATTAGGTATTTTAACGGTTGCTGTGGTGACCAAGCCTTTCTCTTTTGAAGGCAAACAGCGCGCGCTTTCGGCAGAAGAAGGTATTCGACGATTAGCTGACAATGTTGATTCGTTAATTACGATTCCTAACAATAAATTATTAAGCGTTCTTGGTAAAAACATTACTTTATTAAATGCTTTTAAAGCAGCCAATAACGTTCTTCTTGGTGCGGTGAAAGGAATTTCTGATTTAATCACACGTCCTGGTCTTATTAACGTGGACTTTGCTGACGTGCGTACCGTGATGTCAGAGATGGGAATGGCGATGATGGGCACGGGGACTGCAACAGGTGAGCAACGCGCACGTCAAGCAGCGGAAGCAGCTATTGCATCACCTTTACTTGAAGATGTGAATTTCTCAGGTGCACGCGGTATTTTAGTCAACATTACCGCAGGCCTTGATATGTCGATTGGTGAGTTTGAAGAAGTTGGTGATGTTGTTAAAGAATTTATTTCAGATGATGCAACGGTTGTTGTTGGTACCGTCATTGACCCTGAAATGACTGATGAAATGCGTGTGACTGTGATCGTGACAGGACTTGGTGATGTAAGACAGCGTCATCAGCAGCAACAGGCAACACCTGCAGCGACAAGAGCGCGCTTGATGGAAACACGACGTGGTGATGGCTCGCTTGATTATCAAGAGCTTGACCGTCCTGCTGTGATTCGTAAGCAAGCAGCAGCAGGAACACCTGCAAAACAGCAGAGTGCTGATGCTATTCCGGATGTCGATTACTTAGATATTCCTGCCTTTTTACGTCGGCATGAAGAAGCTTAAGTAAGTGATGAGTGGACGAATCGGTCAATTATTGATACGATTTGTAACAATTGTCCATAAAACCCGGATGTGGTAGATAAAGAGAGCATTTAATGATTAAACAACGAACACCCAAAAAGGTGATTCAAGCGGCCGGTGTCGGCCTTCATTCTGGTAAAAAAGTTAGCTTGACCATTCGTCCTGCCCCGATTAACACAGGCATTATTTTTAGACGAATTGATTTAG
>JAGVJT010000099.1 GCA_020050955.1 Legionellales bacterium
TACGCTCGTCGATGATCAATTTAAAACAGGTCTTATTAATATACATCATGCACTTCATGCCTCAGAAGAACAAGCATCTCGTCTCACCGCTGGATTAAAAAATTGGCGACGCGTAACAACAAATCATCACTATCACCTTGAAATATCGAGTCATTTCAACCAACTTATGAAGCGTATCCCTTTTTCGATCATTACACCAGAACATCGATACCACATGAGCATGATTAGAAGAGATCTTGCCATGCACAACATTCGTCATTTCCTTAATAAAGCGCCCAATCCTGCCATAAGCAACATGTTAGAAAATTTTAAGCAAGGAAAAGGCTTTGATAAGCGTGTCATCGTAGCGCAAATCATGCAGGCAACATTATTAAACGCCAACGCATCACTCATGCCACTGATTGCAGAAATTCACGCATTAGATAACTGCACCAACACCATCGCATCATTCATCAAAGATGACTTTCTTGTGCTGTTACCCGTTATTAACAACTTTGATTTTAAAGAAGTTTTTAATGTCGAACAAGCCAGCTGCTTTGTGTTTACCATCATTGCCGCTATTAAAAATTTCAATGCCAATACACCTGCAAGCACGCCAATAAAATTTTCTTTTTTACTAAGCTTCCTGTATTTAACCTTGTGCAATTTTATATTTAACAACACCCATGGCACAATTTTGCCTGTGGAAGTTGATTATTATGATTATTTTAAACAAATCGATTTTTTATTGATAAAATTCAGACAACATGATTTTAAAAATGAACATGAATTGTTGCTAAAGCATCATCGTCGATTACAGCATGGCTTAGCCGCTCAATACCAAGCAGACATTATCCAGAATTATGAGCAATCAAAAGATCATTTAAAAAATGCTGAGCAAACATTAAATCATTTACAACAAGCATCCTCGTCGTCACAAATCACTGAAAACTTCACGCAAGTAGATACGGCAATTAATAACGCAGCACCCATTGTGCGGCAAAAACGATCGCTTTCAGCGCAAAACGATAGCGCTCCTATCGATGCTTTACTCAATAATCATATGTTTTCTAAAGCATCTGAGTCATCATTATCTGCGTCATCCAGAGAAAAGGTTTCATTCAAACAGACACGTTGTGATGTTTAAATAGATAGCATCTCCTGATAATGGCAAACTATTTACAACAACACGAATTAGTCAGGTAGCTTCTACACCAAAAAATCTCAAACAAACTCTCGATAAACAGGTTCCCACATCGCGTCCGTCAGTTTTTGCTCAATCATCGCATCCGACATTTTCTCTGCATGACCTTCTGCTATCGCCTCCAAAATCACCGCTTTTGCAATATAGTGACTTGCTTCTCGAATTTTAGTCAAGGCAGGTAATAGCCGTCCTTCTGAATTCGATGCTAACTCTCCTAGCGCAATGGCTGCACTTAGCATCATTTTATCGGTCACACGCGAAATATTACCTGCAAGCACCGCCAAACCAACACCAGGAAAAATATAGGTATTATTGCATTGTGCAATGGTGATGCTCTGCCCATTAAACATCACAGGCGCAAATGGACTCCCTGTTGCAATCAATGCCCGTCCATCTGTCCATCGAATTAAATCGCACGGCACAGCCTCTGCTCTGTTAGTTGGATTTGATAATGGTAGAATAATAGGATGCATGGTGTAACCTGCCATCATACGGATCATAGGTTCTGTGAACTGTGAAGGCTGACCTGAAACACCAACAAGCACTGTCTGTTTTGCATTAACAATCACATCCATGAGTTTAATTTCAGACGGTTGCTCTAAAACCCAACTGTGAAGATCAACTTTCCGTTGCAAAAGCTTTTGCTGGCACAGTTGCACTTGTTCGGTTTCATTCGTCAGCAAGCCCGTACGATCAACCATGTAAACACGTGCGCGCGCATCCGATTCAGCAAGACCCTCGTGCATCATCATTTGAATAAGTTGCTCTGCAATACCACAACCCGCAGAACCTGCCCCTAAAAAAGCCACACGTTGTTCAGAAAGCTTCACTCCAGCGATACGCGTTGCAGATAAAATCGTCGCAACAGTCACTGCCGCAGTTCCCTGAATATCATCATTAAATGTACACAATTGATCTTGATAGCGAACTAATAGAGGGTAAGCATGCTGTTGTGCAAAATCCTCAAATTGTAATAACGCATTGGGAAAAGCACGCTTTACGCCTTGGACAAAAACATCCACAAACTCATCGTAGGCCGACCCTGTTAAGCGTTCATGCCTCCACCCCATGTATTCAGGATCTTGTAGTTTCGAGGGGTTATTAGTGCCAACATCCAAGACAATCGGCAATGTTAACTCAGGTGCTACACCCGCGCATGCCGTGTATAACGAAAGCTTTCCAATCGGAATACCTAAACCACCTGAACCTTGATCACCTAACCCCAAAATACGCTCACCATCCGTTACCACAATCGCACGAATGGTACGTTCCGATGCTGCTTTCAAGAGAATGTCATGGATGACATCTTTTTCAGGGTAACTGATAAATAAACCACGTGGTTTGCGATA
>JAGVJT010000062.1 GCA_020050955.1 Legionellales bacterium
TCCTTCTATTCGAGGGATGGTCAATGCAATCGAATATTTGTTGAGCGTTGAGGAGAATGTGTGATGCATCTTAATACTTTGTCACCAGCCCCAGGCTCTAGACCAAATGCTAAGCGCTTAGGCCGCGGTATTGGGTCTGGCTTAGGTAAAACAAGCGGTAAAGGTCATAAAGGTCAAAAAGCGCGCGCAGGTGGTTACCACAAGATTAATTTCGAAGGCGGTCAGATGCCTATTCAGCGTCGTCTTCCTAAGATGGGTTTTAATTCACGTCTTGCTCGTATTACTGATGAAGTAACGCTTGGTGAATTATCATTAATTAGCAATGTACCTGTCATTGACTTAGATGTGTTGAAAGCAGCAGGCTTGATTAGTAAATCGATACAGTTTGCTAAAGTTATCTTGTCTGGTGAGCTAACTCATGCTGTTAAAGTCAGAGGCTTACGTGTAACAGAAGGCGCACGCAAGGCAATTGAAGCGGTAGGCGGCAGCATAGAAGCGTAATGATGAAAAATCAGAAGCGAGACACAAAACAAACCTCTGGTGGATTAACGGAGTTAAAAGCGCGATTGTGGTTTGTCTTAATCGGTATTTTAGTTTATCGATTGGGCGCGCACATTCCTGTTCCTGGTCTTGATCCACAACGGCTTGCTGCTTTTTTCTCAGAGCAGCAAAATACCATTCTAGGTTTGTTTAACATGTTTTCAGGCGGCGCGTTATCTCGTGTAACCGTGTTTGCGATTGGTATTATGCCTTATATCACTGCGTCGATCATGACGCAGTTGTTTTCCATGGTTTTGCCTTCACTTGAGCAGTTAAAAAAGGAAGGAGAAGCTGGGCGGCGTAAGATTAATCAGTACACACGTTATTTAACGCTGGTGATTTCCATTTTCCATTCTTTTGGCATGGCAAGATGGTTGTCTGGGCAGCATATCGCGTTATCCTCTGATCTTTCGTTTTACATGACGGCCGTAGTGACGCTTGTGACTGGTACCATGTTTTTGATGTGGCTTGGCGAACAAATGACTGAGAAAGGTGTTGGGAATGGAATTTCCATCCTAATTTTTTCTGGAATTGTTTCCAGCATGCCGAGTGCCATCGCGTCTGTGCTTCAACAGGTAAAAGAAGGGCAAATGCAAGCACTCACGTTATTACTTGTAACAACAATTGTTGTGGTTGTAACGGGATTTGTTGTGTTCATGGAGCGAGGGCAGCGGCGTATACGAGTGAATTATGCTCAAAGAACGCAGGGCCGCAAAGTGTATGCAGCACAATCTAGCCATTTGCCGTTGAAAATTAACATGGCAGGTGTTATTCCTCCTATCTTTGCATCAAGTATTATCTTGTTGCCTGCGACCATTACTCAATTTGTTGGGCGTGGTAAGGGAATGGATTGGTTAGCTGATGTTGGCATGGCATTATCACCAGGTCAGCCTTTGTATTTGATTGTGTATGCTATTGCGATATTGTTTTTCGCTTTCTTTTACACAGCACTTGTGTTCAATCCTAAAGACACAGCGGATAATCTTAAAAAATCAGCGGCGTATATTCCAGGCATTCGTCCAGGAGAGCAAACAGCTCGGTACATTGACGGGGTAATGACGCGATTAACGTTGACAGGTGCACTTTATCTGGTATTGGTTTGCTTGTTGCCGCAGATTTTAATGTATACCTGGCATGTACCATTTTATTTTGGTGGCACCTCGTTGTTGATTATTGTTGTAGTAATCATGGACTTTGTTGCACAAGTGCAAGCTCATATGATGGCTCAGCAGTATGACTCATTAATGAAAAAAGCACATTTTAAAGGGACCAAATTACCTGGTCTATTATGATTGTTATTGGAGTAAATCCATGAAAGTAAGAGCATCAGTAAAGCGTATTTGTCGGAATTGCAAAGTGGTAAAACGCAGCAGAACAGTTCGTGTGATTTGCAGCGATGGCCGGCATAAGCAGAAACAAGGGTAATTTGTAACTTGATTTTCAAGTGTGATCCTAGTATCCTTCTGTCCCTTTCAGGTAGAACTAGATATTAGGACAAATAAACGTTCGGAGAAATGAATGGCGCGTATAGCAGGTGTTAATATTGACGATCACAAACATGTCGTGATCGCATTGACCTCAATCTACGGTATCGGAAGACCAACTTCATTGAAGTTGTGTAAGCAACTTGGATTGAATCCAGCTGGGAAGGTCTCTCAGCTTACAGAGCAAGAACTTGAGGCATTACGTACAGAAATTGCAAACATGACTGTGGAAGGTGATCTACGTCGTGCCGTCTCAATGAATATTAAGCGATTGATGGATCTTGGATGTTATCGCGGATTACGTCATCGTCGTGGGCTTCCATTACGGGGTCAAAGAACGAAGACAAATGCTCGAACACGAAAAGGTCGTCGTAAAGGTAATGTTTGATTTTTCATGTAGGAAAATAAGATGGCTATAAGCAAGGCAAAACAGCAAAAAGTTCGTAAAAAAGTTAAGCGCGTCGTGACAGATGGAATTGTTCATGTGCATGCTTCATTTAACAATACAATTGTGACATTTACTGACCGACAAGGTAACGCATTGTGTTGGGCTACGTCAGGCGGTTCAGGCTTTAGAGGGTCTCGTAAGAGCACACCTTATGCTGCACAGATCGCAACTGAAAGAGCAGCCGCTGTGGCGAAAGAGTATGGCATGAAATCAGTCGCTGTTTTCATTCATGGTCCAGGACCAGGTCGCGAATCAACCATTCGAGAACTGATTTCGCAGGATTTTAAAATTGTAGAAATAACCGA
>JAGVJT010000182.1 GCA_020050955.1 Legionellales bacterium
AAACCTGGAACGATCTTATCTCTTGATGCCAATGGTATTGTGGTTGCAACCAAGGACGGTGCGTTATGCTTGGAGATTATTCAGTTTCCTGGCTCAAAACTGATGCCCGTTCGTGATTGGCTAAATGCTGGGCGACGTTCAATCGATGTCGGTACCGTGTTAGGTTCATGCCATGAATAAAAATGAACGTCAACAAGCACTAAAAGCATTAGTGACCGTTCTAAACGATCACACACCACTATCTTATTTAACTGCACCTCTGTCTCCTTTCTCGCGTGAACTGTGTTTTGGTGTTTGTCGACATTACTATCGCTTAGAATGGATAGCACAGCAGTTTGTGAAAAAAAAACCCAAAGATCTTGAAGTATGGCTCAATATTTTAATGGGACTTTATCAACTACATTATTTAAGAACACCCGCTTATGCAGTGGTCAAAGAAAGTGTCGATTTACTCTCAACTAATCATTTAAAATGGGCAAAGGGACTCGTTAATGCAGTTTTGCGTAATTATTGCCGCCAAGCTGACGCATTAGCTCAAACCTCATTAAAACACCCCGCCTTCATACATGGTCATCCAGTTTGGTTTCAAAAACGCATGCAAAAAGCCTGGCCTGATGAGTGGCAAACTATTCTCACAGCGAATGACATGCACCCTCCCTTAAGTTTGCGAGTGAATACTCGTCACGAAACCGCCAAAACATACATTAGCCGTTTAGAACAACAGAGTGTGCACGCCACTTTGCATCAGTACGCATCACATGGCTTAACGCTCACAACACCTTGTGATGTTCAAACATTACCAGGTTTTCATGAAGGCCATGTTTCTGTGCAAGACGAAGCAGCTCAGCTAGCTGTGTCATTGCTTGACTTACAACCAGGACTACGCGTTCTTGATGCATGCAGCGCACCAGGCGGCAAAACATGTCATATGTTAGAAACAGAACCTCACCTTCAAGCATGCGTCGCGGTGGAAATTGATGCAAAACGCCTAGCACGCGTCCGTGAAAACTTAAATCGCTTACATCTTCACGCAACCCTGATTGAAGGAGATGCTCAAACACCAGAAGTATGGTGGGACGGCCACTTTTTTGATCGCATTTTACTTGACGCACCTTGTTCTGCAACCGGAGTGATTCGACGCCATCCGGATATTAAAATTCTACGCACAGAAGAAGACATTCGACAAGTCACAAGCATCCAAGCCAACATGCTAGAAGCATTATGGCCATTACTCGCAGAGCACGGTCGATTAGTTTATGCAACATGCTCAGTAATGCCTGAAGAAAACGAACATCAACTCGCAAAATTTGTCACAAAACATCCTGATTGTATCGTGCACAAAGAATCACAAGCGTGGGGCAAGCAAACAGGTCACGGCTGGCAAATTTTACCGGGTCAACATAACATGGATGGATTTTTTTATGGTGTGCTAGAAAAAATCACACCTTGTTTGACAACATCAACCGATTAAAGTAGATGCCTCGGACAAGCCGAGGCACGCAGACAAAGAATACTTAGTTTCCTTTAATCATTTTTTCTGCACCTTTACCAGCATCTTCCAATGCTTTACCTGTGCCAACGGCTAAATCTTCAGCAGCTTTACCTACTTTTTTAGCCACATCAACTGTACCATCACCAACATCTTTTACTGCTTTCTTCGTTGCAGATTCCGCATCAGACATAGTATCCGCGAACACGCCACCACATACTGTTGCTAACGATAATGCTGTCAATAATGCCCATAATTTCTTCATGATACACTCCTTGTCGTTGATAGCAGCACAAATGCGCTTACCATCATGCTAGTACAACCATTGTGATGAATCAACTCACACAAGATTATTTTTGTAATTTAAATCATTGTGATAGCGCTTTTTCTTCCGGAATGGGTGTGATGACGCTTGGATCACATTGACACGCACCTGAAGCATCAGGAGGTAATGGAACTTCGGAAAAATCAGAAGGGTAACATAGTTTCATGTGCCAAGCGACATTATCGCCTATTTGTTCGGGAAGCGACCAATATCGTTTTCCGTAATACACTTTCCCTTCGTCTGAGGCCCAGAACGCAGGTGTAAATTGACCGAGCAATTTGAATGTTTGTTTAGGGTGACAATCAAATTTACCACGAGCCCATGATTCTTGATCAGAAATGACAACACTCACCAATGATTTTTCAGTACTCGTATCTTCCATATCAACGGTTACATTATAATTTTTCCAACAGTTATCTTTCATAACCGTCACGTAACAAGGAAATGCAAACGCTTGATATGAAAAAAACGCACTTAATAAAAATAATGTTCGATTTAGTTTCATCAATGCAGATCCTTTGCAGCAAAAATTGACTGTTAGCCAGCATTTTTATATAGTGCCTCGATAATTAACGACAATCAAGCTATTGTTCAAACCAGGAGCAACCATGACAAACAAAACCGCACGATTAAGCCTCGATGGCATGGAGCCTGTTGACCTTCCAATTTATGAACCAACCATTGGAAACGATGTTATCGATATTAGTAAACTCAGCTCATTAGGAGCGTTTACCTTCGACCCTGGTTTTGTTTCAACTGCTTCTTGCGAATCTAAAATCACATATATCGATGGCGATGAAGGCGTGTTACTGTATCGCGGCTACCCTATTGAACAACTTGCAGAGAAAAAAGATTTCCTCGATGTGTCTTACTTGTTACTCAATGGTGAGCTACCTAATGCTCAAGAAAAAATAAACTTCAACAACCTCGTCAATAACCATACTATGGTGCATCAACAAATGTACCAATTCTTGAATGGTTTTCGACGCGATGCTCACCCTATGGCAATCATGGTTGGTGTTGTGGGTGCATTATCTGCGTTTTACCACGAGTCGATGGACCTCAACAGCGAACACGATCGCTACACATCAGCTATTCGGCTCATTGCTAAAATGCCAACACTAGCAGCGATGAGTTACAAATACTCCGTTGGCCAGCCTTACATGTACCCTCAGAATAAAATGTCTTATGCTGAAAACTTCCTACACATGATGTTTAGCGTTCCTTCGGAAGATACGCGCCCAGATCCGGTCATTGTGGACGCAATGGACACGATTTTCACATTGCACGCTGATCACGAACAAAATGCATCAACATCAACAGTACGTCTTGCTGGTTCAACAGGTGCGAATCCTTTTGCATGCATTTCAGCAGGCATCAGTGCGTTATGGGGGCCTGCACATGGTGGTGCAAACGAAGCTTGTTTGAACATGTTAAAAGAAATTGGTGATGTAAGTAACATTGAACATTTCATTAAACGCGCCAAAGACAAAAATGATCCATTCCGTCTTATGGGCTTTGGACATCGTGTCTATAAAAGCTATGACCCACGCGCAAAAGTCATGCGAGAGACATGCCATAAGGTATTAAAAACATTAGGCGCACAAAATGAACCATTGTTTAAACTTGCAATGGAGTTAGAGCGTATTGCCCTTGAAGATAACTACTTCGTTGAGAAAAAACTCTATCCTAATGTTGATTTTTATTCTGGTATTACACTCAGTGCTATTGGTATTCCAACCAACATGTTTACTGTAATTTTTGCCTTGGCTCGTACCGTTGGCTGGATGTCTCATTGGATGGAAATGTGTGCATCAAAATCTAAAATTGGCAGACCACGTCAACTTTATACAGGCGAAAAGCAACGAAACCTTAGTTAATCGCAACATTCTGTTCACACACATGATTGATCATGACAAGGAATCGCTCATATCAATCATGTGATAAACACATTTTGATGACTCAATAAAAATGGAATTTGTATGAGCTCTCATCGTCGCTTACAAGCAATTTTTCAACGTCAACCACGCTCTGTTTCCTATCAATGGATAGGTCTTGTTAACAACGGAAAATCGTCGCGTGGCATCATTCAGGCACCTAACCGAACCACGGCGAAGCTTTTATTACATCAGCAAGGCATTCATGTCAAAAAAATTCGCTCACTAAATCAACGATATTTTTCTTTCTTTCACACCATTACATCAGATTATGTCGTTTTATTTAGTCGCCAGATGGCAACATTACTGCATGCTCAAATCCCATTTATTCAAGCGATAGAGACCTTACAAAAAAGCCAAAAAAATCACACCATAAACATGCTGCTCAACACCATTAAACATGATGTAGCTTCGGGCTTATCATTTTCAGAATCACTGCGTAAACATCCTCGTTATTTCAATCATTTATTTTGCCATTTAATCGATGCAGGTGAACAATCCGGTGCACTCTCAGCACTTATGCTGAAACTCGCAGCTTACCAAGAAAATATGTTGGCATTACGTAAAAAAATTAAACTCGCACTTTTATATCCTTGCGCTATTTTGTGCATTACACTATTAGTCACATGGGGATTAATGGTTTTTATTATTCCTCAATTTGAACAGCTTTTTCATACATTTAATGCACAACTTCCATCATTTACTCAGACGATAATTACACTATCAACGTATTGTCAAACTTACTGGTTACAAGGCATTGGTATGATCATGTTCTTCTGCATTTCATGTCGAGGCATGTACCAACATTTTTATCCTGTCAAAACATTGGTGGATCATTTACTCATGTCTATGCCTTGGTTTGGCAATCTATTACAGCAATGGACTGTCGCACGACTCACTCATACATTATTTATTTTATTAACAGCAGGACTACCACTTGTCGATGCATTAAACAGTGTGTCAAACATCACACAACATCGCTTATACAATAAAGCCATTCTCACCATCCGAGAAGACGTCATACAAGGACTTGCTTTTCATACGGCAATAGAGCATACACACTATTTTCCTGATATGATGATTCAAATGATAGCCATTGGTGAAGAATCAGGCAGATTAGAATCCATGCTTGCTCACATTGCCACAACATATGACGATTTAATTCATCACAAAACAGAACAGGTGAATCATTTGTTAGAACCAGTACTCTTGATTACCTTAGGTCTGATTGTAGGAACACTGATTATTGCAATGTACTTGCCCATTTTTCAATTAGGAGCGATTATTTGATGCTCAACGAATTGCTCATCACATCACCAACATTATGTGTGCTTTTTTTCGCGTTATTAGCCTTGCTTGTCGGCAGTTTGCTCAATGTTATTATTTATCGTTTACCATTGATGCTCAATGAAACCTGGACGACACAGTGCAAGACATTACTTCAGTTGCCACAAACATCACCAACAAAAAAAATAAATCTTTTCATGCCTCGTTCATTTTGCACGTCGTGTAAAACCATGATCCCTGCTTGGCATAATATTCCTCTACTAAGTTATATGTTATTAAAAGGCCGTTGTGCTTCATGCCAGCATCCTATCTCTTCTCGATACCCTCTCGTCGAGCTACTCTCGGTGCTCTTATCACTCATCGCTTGGTATGACTTTGGTTTTTCATACAAACTTATCTTTGCTTTATGTTTTATTTGGATAAGCATTTGTCTTTTTTTCATTGACAAGGAGCATCAACTGCTTCCAGACAGTTTAACGTTAGGATTATTATGGTTAGGCTTAATTGCCAACACTCAGCAATGGTTCGCACCATTGTCTCAGGCTGTTTTAAGTGCTGCTAGTGCCTATCTTGTGTTATGGAGCATCATTCAATTATTCTATAAACTCACCGGAAAGATTGGCATGGGAAATGGCGATTTTAAATTATTTGCCGCTTTCGGCGCATGGTTAGGATGGCCACTTCTTCCACTCATCTTGCTGGTTGCATCATGCCTCGGTGCTATCTTTGGTATCATTTATTTAAAAGTCACGCACCAACCCAAACATACGCCCATCCCCTTTGGACCATTCTTGTGTTTTGCAGGCATTTTGGCATTACTTAAAGGTCAGGCTATTTTGAAGTGGTATTTATCATGATGAATCGATTATATTTGCAAGGTT
>JAGVJT010000230.1 GCA_020050955.1 Legionellales bacterium
AATGAAGGAATGGTTGATTTACAAAATTCAATGTAACGCCCAGGGGCATCATTCACACGCATCGCCTTACCAAGCTCATCCGCATTGACAATACGTAATTCTTTTTCAAGCTCAGCTTCGATGGCCAATTCAACACTGTCCGGTAGTTTATAACCATCTGCTGAAAAGAACTTAATGCCATTATCTTCGAAAGGATTATGAGAGGCACTGATCACAATGCCTGCTGTTGCACGCAATGTCTGTGTTAAGTAGGCGACGGCCGGCGTAGGCATCGGGCCTAATAAGCGAACATCAACACCCGCTGCCGAAAGACCTGCTTCTAGAGCAGACTCCAACATGTAACCAGAAACACGTGTATCTTTGCCAATAAGCACTTTTTTACGTGTCCCATTCACCAAAACACGTCCAACAGCCCATCCTAGTTTCAGCATAAATTCTGGATTAATATAAGCCGATCCTACTCGCCCCCGAATTCCATCTGTTCCAAAATATTTACGCTGAGCCATCCTAACTACTCCCCCTCTTTAACATTGATCACAGCATTCACAAGCTGCAGCGCTTGGCGCGTTGCCGTGACATCATGCGTTCTGATGATCATCACACCTTGCAATGCTGCAAAAACCGCAAGCCCTAATCCACCGCCTAATCGATTAGTCACAGGTTGACCTGATATAACACCAATTGTATTTTTACGCGAAACACCAAGCAATAACGGCAATTGATGCTCACGAAAAAGAGACAAATGCTTCATTAATGTAAGGTTATGTGTGTCTGTTTTTCCAAACCCGAATCCTGGATCAAGAATAAGATTTTCACGTAAAATTCCTGCCGCAAGGCATGCATCAATTCGCGCAGAAAAAAACTGATTAATCTCTTGAACAACACCTTGTTCATAGTAAGGGGCCATTTGCATCGTAGCAGGATCATTTTGCATATGCATCAAACAAACAGGAACATTCAGCGTCGCTGCCATTGCCAAGGCATCGGGTGTTTTTAAGGCCGTAATGTCATTAATCATGTCGGCACCAGCATGAATAGCAGCTTGCATCACCATGGGTTTATACGTATCAACAGAAATCATAATGTCATGATGCTCACGAATCGCTTCAATCACCGGAATAACACGTTGAAGCTCTTCATTTAAACTCACAACATTCGCACCAGGGCGCGACGACTCTCCTCCAATATCTAATACGTCCAAACCATGCTTTATCATGTCATCCACATGAAAAAGTGCTGCATCCCGATGAAAAAATTTCCCACCATCAGAAAACGAATCGTGTGTTATATTGAGAATCCCCATCACCAACGGCTGACGTCGATAATGAGGTTCATAGATCACATCAGATGTCATGGTGTCAGCACACCACGATAAAAAATCGACCTTATTCACCGGAGACGTGACTTTCAGAAATATCAGGAGGCATTTTAGGCGCAATAACATCATCAGATGAAGAGGGTGGTGGTGATGATGGCGCAGTAGCATTGCTTTTTAATGATTCCCAATCATCCGGTGGTGATGGGGGTTGTCCGGACATAATTTCTTTGATTTGCTTGGCATCGATGGTTTCGTATTTGATTAATCCTTCTGCCATCAGATGAAGCTTACTGAGATTTTCTGTCAAAATTGTCGTCGCTCGCTGATAATTACGATCAATAATTAATCGCACTTCTTCATCAATTTGTTGTGCCGTTTTATCAGAAATTTCTTTGTTTTGAGAGACAGAGCGACCTAAGAAAACCTCGTTTTCTTCTTGACCAAACGTTAACGGACCCATGGAAGAAAGACCCCAACTTGTTACCATCTTTCTTGCAATTTCTGTCGCACGCATGATGTCATTGGACGCCCCTGTTGTTGCATGTTCTGCACCAAAAATAAGCTCTTCTGCAACGCGCCCACCAAATAAACTTGCCAATTGACTCTCTAAGCGGCGTTTACTATGGCTATAACGATCTTCTTCTGGTAAAAACATCGTCACACCTAACGCTCTACCACGCGGAATAATGCTTACCTTGTAAACAGGATCATGTTCTGGCACTAAAAGCCCAACAATCGCATGCCCCGCTTCATGATACGCTGTTAATTTTTTCTCATCATCATTCATAACCATCGAGCGTCGCTCGGTGCCCATCATAATTTTATCTTTAGCATGATCAAGCTCTATCATACCTACACGCAATTTATTTGCTCGCGCGGCAAACAATGCTGCTTCATTCACAAGATTGGCTAAGTCCGCACCTGAAAACCCTGGCGTCCCACGCGCAATGGACATGATATCCACTTGAGATTCAACTGGTACTTTACTTAAATGTACACGTAAAATTTGCTCACGACCACGAATATCCGGTAAAGGCACAACAACTTGACGGTCGAAACGTCCAGGGCGCAGTAACGCAGGATCAAGAACATCAGGGCGGTTTGTCGCAGCAATCACAATCACACCTTCACTACCCTCAAAACCATCCATTTCGACAAGCAATTGGTTTAATGTCTGCTCACGTTCGTCATGACCACCACCAAGACCGGCACCACGGTGTCGCCCTACCGCATCAATTTCATCAATAAAAATAATGCATGGTGCTTGTTTTTTGGCTTGTTCAAACATATCACGTACACGCGAAGCACCAACACCAACAAACATCTCAACAAAATCGGAGCCAGAAATTGTAAAGAAAGGAACTTTCGCTTCTCCTGCAACCGCCTTTGCTAACAATGTCTTTCCCGTTCCCGGTGAACCAACAAGCAACACACCACGAGGAATACGTCCACCTAAATTTTGAAATTTGCTAGGGTCACGAAGAAAATCAACCAACTCTTTAACTTCTTCTTTGGCTTCATCAACACCCGCAACATCCGCAAACGTGATTTTAACTTGGTCTTCTCCTAATAATCTTGCGCGCGAACGACCAAAAGACATTGCACCACGACCACCGCCCCCTTGCATTTGCCGCATAAAGAAAACCCATACACCAATAAGCAGTAGCATGGGAAACCAATTAATAAATAAATGCAACAAAAAGCTTTCTTGCTGCTTTTCTTGTCCCATGACATCAACATTATTTTTAAGCAATTGACCTAAAAGTGCGGGATCAGGTATTGGCTGATACGTCACAAACCGGTGATTATTTTTAGTAATCCCCTTGATAATTTTATCATCTTCAATGGCAACAGCTGCGACTGAACCTTGTTCAACCTCTTTTAAAAATTGGCTATAAGAAACCTTTTCTGCCACGGTATTTCGCGGACCAAAATTGCTGAAGACAGATACTAAGACAATCGCAATGATCAGCCATAAAAATAAATTCTTAACCATGTCATTCAAAATAATAACCTCTTCTTAAACAGGGCGTATGAACATTAGAGTATCACATGCATTCTTAACTACTACAACCATACTACAAATGATAACCCTTCGCCAGTAAATAGGTTTCCCTGGAGCGCGCACGTGATGCTGCGGGCTTTCGAATCACTACTTGTGCGAAACGAGATCTGGTATCTTTAATGAGCGCATCAAACCCTGTGCCATGAAAAACCTTCATAAAAAGTGTACCGCCTTGCTTAAGGACATGCGTGCTTAAATCAAAAGCAAGCTCCGCTAAATACATCGCACGCGGGATATCGACAGCAGCATTCCCGCTCATGTTAGGAGCCATATCTGATAGCAACAAATCAACACCACGAGAAGGAACAATCGCTCGTAATTGCGCCAAAACAGCATCATCGCAAAAGTCCCCTTGAATAAACGTCACATCAGCTAACGCATCCATAGGCAAACAATCCAAGGCAACAATGGTTCCTCGACCGTCCAGTTTGGCAGAAACATATTGCGTCCATCCACCTGGTGCGGCACCTAAATCAATCACCGTCATGCCAGGACGAAGCAGCATTTCTTTCTCATCGATTTCTTTCAATTTATAAGCTGCACGACTGCGATAACCGTCCGCTTGCGCTTTTTTCACGTAAACATCATTGAAATGTTCCTCCAACCATCGTTTACTGCTTTTGGAGCGTTTCATAATTTCATCTAAAAAGTAAAAATTTTGACCTATTGTACTTAAAAACAATCGAAATTCCTAGATTGAGCTAGCGCTACACATCAAATTATTTTAA
>JAGVJT010000201.1 GCA_020050955.1 Legionellales bacterium
ATTGCGGGGGTCAAAGACGCCCAATAAGGCTCAAAACTCACACCAGCCACCACCAAAGGCGCATACTGCTGTATAGGGATATCAGAGATCGCACTGACACGCTCTTCTGTCATGCTTCCTTCTGATGAAAACAATCCCCAATACACTTGATTCATGCGTGCATCAATCATTGCTAGAATAGGCATCTCTAGCGGCACACTTTTTTCCACATGATGCAATTGATAAGCAATGGACGCTAAACCACTTACAGGATACAAAAGTAAATCATGCGCATAAGCCAAACCTTTCGCGATACTGCAGGCAATACGAAGCCCTGTAAAACTACCGGGGCCTTGTCCAAACGCAATACCGTCCAACTGCGCTAAATCCACCGCATGTTTTTTAAGCAAACGCTCAATCATCGGTAACAGTGATTGAGCATGTTCTTTGACATGCTCTGCTGTTTCCGAATAAATGACATGATCAACCGCTAATGTAACAGACGCACGCGATGTTGACGTATCAATAGCAAGTAGATTCATGATGATTTATGAATACGTGGATTAACGTTCACTGTCCCAATCTTTTTCAAGGTAGCCCAATTTATCTTTCACACTTTCCCATGCTTTCACATCGGCAGGTGCATCTTTTTTTGCCGTAATGTTTGGCCAGACAGCCGCTCTATCCGCGTTGATTTCAAGAAACTGGCGTTGATCATCGGTTAAATCGTCCTCAGAAACAATCGCATTCACAGGGCATTCTGGTTCACATAATGCACAATCAATGCATTCTTCAGGATGAATAACCAAAAAATTAGGCCCTTCGTAAAAACAATCTACAGGACACACTTCAACACAATCAGTATGCTTACATTTAATGCAGCTTTCTGTCACAACAAAGGTCATGACTGATCCTTAAAAAGTTATCAATAATGAGCGTTATTAAACCACATGAGCGTCACACCTTCAACGCATCGTCATGGATAAACACAATCTCACCATACAAATTGATTGAAAGTATCAATTCTGGTATTATCTTCGGTCTTTTACTGGATAAAAAATACCCTATATGGCTGATATAAATGTAAAACTTGACACACTTGTTCGTGCGCTTGACGAAAATCATGCACTCGACATTACCGTCATTGATGTTCGACAACAAACTAGTGTCACTGATTACATGATCATTTGCAGCGGTCGCTCATCGCGGCAAGTGCGCGCGATTGCAGAGCTAGTCATGGCTGATATGAAAAAAGAAGGCATTGTCGCTATTGGCCATCATGGAACCAATGAGGGTGAGTGGGCGCTCATTGATTTTGCCGATTTCGTTGTGCACATCATGCAACCCGCCACACGAGACTTTTATAACTTAGAAGGTTTATGGCAAGCCGATAACGCTTGAGTAAATAAGCATGCTTAAAATCACACTCATCACCATGGGCAATAAAATGCCCACCTGGGTGAATGACGCAAGCCAAGAATTCATCAAACGTCTGCAAGATCAGGTTCAGTTTAATTTAATTGAGATTCCTCTCACTAAACGCAGCAAAACATCTGATTTATCTCGCATCATTGAAAAAGAAACACAACTGATGCGTGCGGCCATTCCTCCTCAAGCACGCCTTATTGCATTAGATAAATCAGGCCACTCTTTTTCCAGTGAACAATTAGCCAATAGACTGGAGCAACTCCAACAAGTAAGTAGTCATTTATGCTTTACCATTGGCGGCCCCGAAGGATTTTCCTCAACGCTACTTGCACAAGCACATGAAAAATGGTCACTTTCGACACTTACTTTCCCGCATACCATTGCGCGTATTGTATTAATTGAAACATTGTATCGTGCATGGTCCATTTTACATCATCATCCTTATCATAAGTAAGAAAGTACGCTATAATCCGCGCGGCAGAACTTCATCATGATCACTATTAACCATGCGTTTGAATCAACCTGGACCTCGTCGTCGCACAGAATCTGAGCTGCATCACTCTCGACTAAGTCTTTTAGTTGCCATGCTTATTGTCTGCTCATTACTGCTCGTACTTCGATTAGCTTACTTGCAATTTTCTGAATACAAGCGCTTTGCCACCTTATCGTTAAAAAATCAAATGAGCATTCTCCCTATCGCGCCTCCTCGAGGAATTATCGTTGATAAAAATGGGATTGTGCTTGCAGATAATATCCCAGTTTATGTACTTGAAATAACCCCTGAGCGCATTACCAACATACCTCAAACACTCGCTCGTTTAAAAAAACTCATTCCCTCCATTACTGACGATGACATTGATAGCTTCAATCGATTACGTAAACAAAATCGTGCTTATGTCCCAATCCCTTTGAAATTAAAATTAAATCAAGAAGAGGTTGCCTGTTTTGCAAGCAATCAACATCTATTTCCAGGTGTGAGTATCAAAGCACGCCTAATGCGCTATTACCCACTGGGCGAAATTACTGCTCATTTATTAGGTTATGTCGGGCGCATCAATTTAGAAGAATTAAAACGTGTCAACGCCACACAATACCGTGCAACAAACTTTATCGGTAAATCAGGCATTGAGCGATTTTATGAAGATACGCTGCATGGCGAGATTGGTTATCAACATGTTGAAACAGACGTCAGTGGTAGAACATTACGAGTTTTAAGTAAACAAGCTCCAACGTCAGGTAAAAAGCTTTATTTAACGCTCGATGCACGTTTACAGCGCATTGCACACGAAGCCATGCGTGATAAACGAGGAGCAGTAGTTGTTATCAACACACAACATGGTGATATTTTATCCATGGTCAGTTCGCCAAGTTATGATCCTAATTTATTTGTGAAAGGCATCACGCCGAAAGATTATCAACAATTAATGCTCGCTGAAGATAAGCCCTTGTATAACCGTGCCGTACGAGGCCTTTACCCACCAGCCTCTCCTGTGAAACCATTCATTAGCATTGCAGGACTCGAAAAAGGTGCCATCACACCAGATACCAAAATCTATGATCCCGGCTGGTATCGTCTCCCTGGTGTAAAACATGTGTATCGTGATTGGAAACGAGGCGGCCATGGTGTGATGAATTTAAAGCGCGCCATCACTGTGTCTTGTGATACGTATTTTTATCAATTAGGTAATAAAATAGGCATCAGTGCCATTGAAGATATTCTAGTACAATTTGGATTTGGGCAATTAACACACGTTGATCTTAAAGAAGAAGCACCTGGTCTTGTGCCAAGTCCTCATTGGAAACGGCAAAGTAAAGGGCTTCCTTGGTACCCTGGCGACACGCTCATCACATCCATTGGCCAGGGCTTTATGTTGGCATCTCCTATTCAGTTAGCAAATGCTACCGCATCACTCAGTCAACATGGACGTCGTTTCCGCCCTCACTTACTTGGTTCGACACAAGATGATCACGGTAAAAAAACACGCTATAAACCACTCGAAGAGTATCCTATCCAATTAAAGCATGGTGAATATTGGAATTGGGTCATTGAAGCCATGCAATCAGTGATTACCAACAATGAAGGTACAGGTTATCGCTTTGGGCGCGACGCACCTTACAGTGTTGCAGGTAAAACAGGAACTGCACAAGTTTTTAGCATTAGTCAAGATGAAAAGAAACGCAACCAAAGCGTACCTGCAGAACTGCGTGATCATTCTTTATTTATCGCTTTTGCACCTGTCGAACATCCTGAAGTTGCGATTGCAGTCATTGTTGAGCATGATGTCACGGCATCGTCCGTGGCACGCCAAGTACTCGATGCTTATTTTGATTTAAAAAAAAATGATGAGAAACAATCATGAACCGCTCAACATCAAACCCTATGTATCGCTTAACTGGAAAATCATTACACATTGATCTTCCTCTGCTCGGTTTATTACTGCTCATTATCACATTTGGGATGCTGGTTCTCTATAGCGCATCAAATGAAAATATCCATATGCTTTTACGCCAAGTATTACGATTATTACTTGCATTAAGCATCATGACCATTTTTGCATTTATCCCACCGCATAAATATAAACGCTGGACACCTTGGATTTATAGCACAGGACTTCTACTTTTAATTGCCGTGATGCTGATGGGTAAAGTCGGTAAAGGCGCTCAACGATGGCTTGATCTTGGTTTTTTTCGCTTTCAGCCATCAGAAATTATGAAATTAGCTATCCCCATGATGGCTGCATGGTATTTGGATCGCAAACCACTACCCATTGATTTTAAATCCCTTATCATGGCGTCTTTATTTATTTTTGTTCAGGCACTTTTAATTGCCAAACAACCTGATTTAGGCACCGCCATCATGGTATCCATGGGAGGGGTATGCGTCATTTTTTTAGCAGGGATTAGGCTTCGCATTGTGGTTTGTCTTCTCAGTCTATTTGCAATCGCCGCACCTTTTCTTTGGCACATGCTCCATACGTATCAAAAACAACGCATTATCACCCTGCTTAACCCAGAAAAAGATCCATTAGGAGCAGGTTACCACATTATCCAATCCAAAATTGCCATTGGCTCAGGAGGAGCCGTCGGTAAAGGATGGCTCGCAGGCAGTCAATCTCATCTTAATTTTTTACCAGAGCACGCAACCGATTTTATTTTTGCAGTGACCGGTGAAGAATTTGGATTCGTAGGAAGTATCATCTTAATTGCTTTAATCGCATTAACCACACTCCGATGCCTTCATATCGCACGAGAGGCTCAATCAAGCTACACAAGATTACTTGCCGCAAGCTTAAGCATGACGTTCTTTTTTTCGGCATTTGTCAACATGGGCATGGTCATGGGCATTTTGCCAGTCGTCGGCATTCCTTTGCCGTTAGTCAGTTATGGTGGAAGTGCCATGGTGACATTTCTGGCAAGCTTTGGCATTTTAATGTCCATTCATTCTCATCGTATTTTATTTAATGCATTGCGTGATTAATAAACCATCATCCAAGACTTAATATTCCCTTAAGCAATACTGTATAAAATAAAGCCTTATTTA
>JAGVJT010000155.1 GCA_020050955.1 Legionellales bacterium
ATTGGTTTAAATCGCGTAATTCATCATTTGATGAAAAAGGATGCATAGCAAAAATCCTAGACAAGCACTCACGTCATCCCAAACAGCATAACACGAAAAATCTCATGATTTTAGAGTCTTGCTGTATCTTGGAGATCTCTCACATTCGTTCGAGATGACGTGGGGCTGCATCGAAATGACGTAATCAGAACGAAATCATTGTCAACATCTCTTCAATTGCTTATGATGAAATCATGCTACATGAAATAACCATTTATTTTAATTAGCATCATTGTCATTACAACAGGAGTTATTATGAAAAAACTGCATGCCGCTGTATTCGCGCTTACATTAAGTTGCTCTGCTGTGTTTGCTGCTTCTCCAATGTCAGATGCTGCTGGTTTAAGTTTTCAACAAGCACTCGACGTTGTTTCTAAAGCAGGTTACGCAAGCATTCATAAAATTGAGCGGGAAAAAGATTTTTATGAAGTAGAAGCTTATGATGCAAAAGGTAAAGCGATTAAATTTAAAATTGATCCTATGACTGGTGTTATCACGCCAATGAAACAAATGTGCCATCACAAAGCAAAACGCCATCACATGAAACATCATAAAAAAATGCAGGACAAACCAGCTGCGCCAGCACAATAGTATGCAAAAAGCATATCTCGATACATTGTCTTGATATGCTTTTATTGACGTTGTTGATAAGCTTCAAACAACGAAATCAAAGGAAAACTTGCTTCAAGAAGTGCGTAACTTTTAAGATCAGTACATGCAACCCAACGTAAATCTTGTTGTTTTTCGCAACAACGAGGCTCACCGTCGTAGGTTGGCACATGATAAACCCACAATGAAACCTTACGTGTTTCATATTGATGAATCACTTGACTTATAAAAATAGGATCAATGATCGTAAGGCCTAATTCTTCTTTAATTTCTCGCGCTAATGCATCTTTTGATGTTTCACCAGGCTCCAACTTACCACCTGGAAACTCCCACATCCCGCCTTGCTCAACGGAAAAAGCACGCTTGGTAATTAGTACATGTTGTGCCGCATTCGTAATTAATGCAACAGCAACATGAAGACAGGTTTCATCCATTACACAAGACGCCCATGGCATGCTTTGTATTTTTTCTCTGAACCACATGGGCAAGGATCATTTCGACCAACTTTAGGTTCATCGCGTTTAAACATCGCAAGCGCACCCTCTGATGACTCCTCAGCTGCCATGAGTGACGCATCATCTTCGTGAATCAGTTGAATATTAGATACCTGTTCTGCTCGACGTTGCGCTTCAACTGCATTCACATCATCCGGTGTTGTAATTTCAACTGAAAATAACAATTTAATGATGTCGTATTTTAATTGATCTAACATGCTTGAAAATAGCGTGAATGCTTCACGTTTATATTCTTGTTTTGGATCTTTTTGAGCATAGCCACGTAAGTGAATGCCTTGGCGAAGGTGATCCATTGCAGCCAGGTGTTCACGCCAATGATTATCCATAGTTTGCAAAATCACTGACTTTTCAAATTGAGCCAAAACTTCTCGCCCAATTTTTTGCGCTTTTTCGTCATAATAATCAGCGCTTAAAGCAATAATTTTTTCTTTAATTTGACTAGGCTGAATTGCATGATCGTC
The DNA here is from genome assembly GCA_020050955.1 of Legionellales bacterium. GTDB lineage: Bacteria > Pseudomonadota > Gammaproteobacteria > Legionellales > Legionellaceae > JAGVJT01. Next base: position 1,625 of record JAGVJT010000155.1, read on the forward strand.
TTCTATCCATGCTCGAATAGGCAATGCCCATTTAAAATCGTCCCCTAAAACTTGGATCAACGCATCAATATCCCACTGATCTTCCAAGCTCTGTTCAGGGATGTAAAGATCCACAAGCTCGCTCATGACATCTTCGCGCATCGCACGAATAGAATCCAAAGGATCGGTCATCGCAATCACAACGGCACGTTGAGAATAAATGACTTTTCGTTGCTCATTCGCGACATTATCATAGGATAATAATTGTTTTCTCACATCGAAATGATGACCCTCTAACTTACGTTGTGCATTTTCAATCGCTTTTGTAACAAGCTGATGCTCAATAGGCTCACCAGGTTTCATCCCTAAGCGACGCATCATGGATGCAACACGCTCTGATGCAAAAATACGCATCAAGCTATCATCCAACGACAAATAAAAACGACTACTACCTGGATCACCTTGTCGACCCGCGCGTCCGCGTAATTGATTATCAATACGCCGAGATTCATGACGCTCCGAACCAATAATGCGAAGACCTCCTGCTGCGAGCACAACATCATGTCGTTTTTGCCATTCTGCTTTCAGTGTCTGACGCTCAGCATCCGAAGCATCTTCGGGTAATTGGGCAAGATCAGCAGCCAAACTTCCACCGAGAACAATGTCCGTTCCACGGCCTGCCATATTCGTTGCAATCGTCACCACACCGGGACGCCCTGCTTCAGCAATAATCTGTGCTTCTTTTTCATGAAATTTTGCATTAAGCACTTGATGTGCAATATTCGCTTTCTTTAAAAGCTGGCTTAAATGCTCTGAGGCTTCAATTGAAGCCGTTCCAACCAATACGGGTTGTTTTCGTTTAACACAATCTTTAACATCTTCAATCACGGCTTGATATTTATCTGCTTGTGTTAAATACACAAGATCTGATTCATCTTTTCGTTGCATGTTTCGATTAGTAGGAATCACGACCACATCAAGATTATAAATTTCTTGAAATTCGTAAGCTTCCGTGTCTGCCGTTCCAGTCATGCCAGAAAGTTTATCGTATAAACGAAACAGGTTCTGGAAAGTGATGGAAGCAAGTGTCTGATTTTCATTCTGAATAGACACACCTTCTTTCGCTTCCATGGCTTGATGCAACCCTTCAGACCATCGTCGGCCAGGCATCGTACGCCCAGTATGC
>JAGVJT010000128.1 GCA_020050955.1 Legionellales bacterium
AGCACAGTCAAATCAAACAACCTGATTTTTTCCTTGTAAATTCCAATGAAATCAACGCGTTTGCAGGCCCTGGCGGGCATATTGGTGTTAACTCACAACTTATTCTTGCGAGTGATAATGAAAGTGAACTCGCCGCTGTCATGGCGCATGAGATGGCTCACGTTCGATTACATCATCTTTACCGGATGCTCGAGCATGAAAAGCAAATGAAAATTCCCATGTTAGCATCTGTCCTTGCCTCTATTGCATTGGGCGCCGTGAACCCTATGATAGGAAGCGGTGCACTCATGGCGTCCTTAGGCGGATTTGCACAAGATAATATCAACTTTGTCCGTTCAAATGAAAAAGAAGCTGACCGAATTGGTATCGACATGCTCGCAAAATCAGGACTTGATCCACGCGGCATGGCTGGATTTTTTAAGAAAATGCAAGAGAACTCGCGCTATTATTATGGAGCGAATGTTCCCAGTATTCTACGAACTCACCCCATTGATGAAGAACGTATTGCCGAAGCAGAAGATCGCAGCGCACAAATGTCCCTCAAACCCGTGCCACCACATCTTGATTATTATTTGTTTAAAGAAATTATTCGCACAACGACCGCAACCAATGACAAAATTTTGCTTGATAACTATCAACAATGTATCCAAGAGCATCCACAAAATGTTGCTTGCCATTATGGTTATGCCTTAGAACTTATCAACATTAACCGATATTCTCAGGCAGAAACCGAGCTAAATACATTACTTTCAAATGATCCAGATAACTTTTTTTATGTCGTCGCCTTATCACGCGCAGAAAATGGTAACGGCCATGCAACAAATGCAATCACTCGATTACAAACACTTCAACGTAATCATCCTGATAATTACGCACTACTTTCTGCCTATGCCGAAAGCTTGACTGCCGCCAACAAATCAGAGCAAGCTGTTGGCGCCCTGCTTAAAGCAAGCCGCCTATTTCCTCGCAATCTCTCCGTTTGTGAGGCTCTTGCGCGTGCGCAAGCCGCTAATCATCGTAAAGATTATGCTTATTTCACTCAAGCACAATGCTATGTTATCCAAGGTCAGCCGCACGAAGCCAAACGATTATTAAAACTTGCACAAACGCTTGCTAAAAAAGATAGATTACTCACCGCACGCATCGAAGCAAAATTAGATGAGCTTTCAAATTAACTTTCATTTAAGAAAATAGCCTCCTAAATACGAGACCAAGCTTAGATCTCCTAAAAAACGTCTTTTGAAGCGTAGTCAGAAATCTCCTAACTTTCAGGATAACGCCCCTGAGGAATTACAGCTGAATTCAAAATTGGTGCGTTTTAAAGCACCGAAGAAAAGACTGATGATTCAACAGATTTCACGGTATACACACAGAGTTATCCACAGATTTTGTGGATAATATAAATCTGCTTAATGTTCGCTCACAAAAATAAATTCCAATAAAAACAATTAGTTAATAATTTTTTTGCGAATCAAGAGATCTTCTTAAAAAAAAATAAAAAAAGTTATGCACAAAGCTATTGACGTGAGAAAAAAGACAAGGTAGAGGCAAAAGCAAGCTTAGTTTTTGGTGCCATAACATCCATCAACCAAGCCCAAAAGATTTTTTAACGAACGATACCGCGTGTTGATTGATTTAATGTATCAATCATAGGTTGAATTTCAGAACAGTCGTCGAGTAACAATTCTAATTCCGCGATGGCTTGCTGCACAGTTAACCCACGTCGGAAAATGATTTTATACGCACGCCGAATACAATCAACCGCTGTTGATGAGAAACCTCTACGTTTTAATCCCACCGTGTTAATACCACACGCAGAAGTCGAATGCCCAGCTATCATAACATACGGTAACACGTCTTTAGAAACATAAGTTGCACGCGCAATGAAAGCATATGCTCCCACGATGCAAAATTGATGAATAGCAGCATAAGCACCAATATTAACATAATCATGCACCGTAACATGACCCGATAGCGCGGAATAATTCACCATCGTAACGTAATTACTAATCATGCAATCATGACCTACGTGAGAATATGCCATTAAGAAATTATGATTCCCAATACGCGTCAAGCCACCACCTTTTGTTGTACCACGACTAATCATACAAAATTCGCGAATGGTGTTATTATCACCAATTTCAAGACGTGTTGCTTCTCCTTGATACGTAACATCTTGAGGTGCGTCACCAACCGATGCAAATTGGAAAATTTTATTATTTTTCCCTATGACAGTAGGCCCCTGAATAACCACATGAGGACCAACCCACGTTCCCTCGCCAATTTCAACGTCTGCGCCAATGATTGTTCCTGGTCCAACCGTTACATTCGACGCAAGCTTTGCAGAAGGATGAATAATCGCATGTTCACTAATCACGTTTAACTTCCTTGGCAGCACTCATTAAATCAGCAGAACAAGCAAGCTTGTCTCCCACGTAAGCTTCTGCTCGCATACGCCAAAAATCTCGTTTTTGCCCAACCAATTTAACCTCCAAACGAAGTTGATCACCAGGTATCACAACTTGCTTAAATTTTGCGTTATCAATGCTTGCAAAAAAATATAAAAAATCATGTCCTTCTTTTGGCTGACGGGATAAATTCGATAATATAGCACTGGCTTGTGCAAGAGACTCTAACATCAAGACACCCGGCATAATTGGGTTTTCTGGGAAATGCCCCTGGAAAAAAGGCTCATTAATCGTCACGCTCTTAATCGCTGTTAAATATTCAAAAGGCTTGTAATCCAAAACACGATCCACCAAAAGAAGCGGATAGCGATGAGGTAATAAATTAAGAATTTGACCAATATCAACCACATTACTCATGATAAGATCCTTAAATTGGGTCATCAATAACGTTAAGGATGGGCACCCATCCTTAACGTTGACGAATATATCTTGATTGGAATAACGCTAAGAGATAATCAGACTACTGGACAAAGCATCACAAGCTGCATAACACTTAATTAGTTGATTTCTTTCATGACTTTAGCAGTAACGTCTAATTTGTCGACACTAAACGGTGCTGCATCTTTCTGAAAAACAAGATCATACGAGTCAGTTTGAGCGACTTTCGCAATGGCTGCACGAATTTTATTGTAAAAATCTTCCATCGCTTCATTGTGTGCTGTGCTCAATTCTTGCTGATATTGTTGCCCTTCTCGCTCAAATTGCTGCTGTGTTGTTACAATTTTCTTTTCAAGATCTTTGCGTTGTGTCGCACTTAAAATAGCACTATCACGCTTAAATTTTTCCATGTCTTTTTTCAAACCATCTTCCATCGCAACCAATTTATCACGGCGTGGCTTGAATTCTTTTTCTAACTTATCTTGAATAACTTTCATTTGTGTCGACGTTTGCATAATTTTTTGCAAATCAACCACACCAATTTTTGTTCCTTCTGCAAAAGCATTTACACCGCTCATTGTAAAAATGAACGCCAAAAGAACGCTACCTAATCGCTTCATGATCTCACTCCTGATTCAAAAACTTAGCTATTTATCAAGCGAAGGTTCAGCCATGACATGCCACAACCCGTTTGACTGGGAGTAGATGCTAGCACACTTTATGACGAGTTGCGATAACCACCTACACCACCTTAATAATTTTTTCTATAAGCCATTAAAACCCAGAAGACACCGTAAATTGGAAAATTTGCGTGATGTCTGTTGGTGTCGGATTTAAGGGTTTAGCAACACTAAACACAAGAGGACCAAATGGTGAACGCCACTCGACCGCCACGCCCGCAGAATAGCGCATAGGCCCTTCATTTGTTCCACTTAACAACAAGGGTGTTCCTCGAATAAACACGTTTCCGGCATCCACAAAAAGCGATGTGCGAATATTTTCTCGACTTAACGGATAAGGCAAAATCGCACCAATGTTACCATTGATTAATAAGTTTGCACCTAAAGAATGTCCATTCGTGTCCTGAGGCCCTAACGAATAACTATCATAACCACGAACTTGCCCTGGTTGCGCAATACCCCCTGCGAAGTAGTTCTCGTAAAAAGGTAAACCTTGGGCATTAAACGTATTACCATACCCCACGTTACCCATCATGGTAAAAATAAATCCACGGTAAATTGGTTGATACAAACGTGCTTGATAAGCTGCTTTATAATAATTAAATGATGCCGATGTCGCAGGTAATGCAACAAGCAACCCTGCTTGTTGATTCATACCCCGATTTGGATACGGCAATTGATCGTAACTGTTACGGCTCCAACCCGCATTTAATCGTAACTGATTGAAATCACGGCCATACAAATTCACGAAATTTTGAATTTGCTGTACAATACCAACCGATTTAATGCCTAAACCTTGATAACCATAACCTAATTGCAAACTACTTTTTTCACTCAGTAAAATACTATAAGTAACGTCACCACCGAATCGATCAGAACTGTACGAACTGACATCAAGTCGTTTAGGATCAACGGTTTCATAATAAACATTCATGCCTCGGCCAACGCCGGTGTTCGTGTAAAACGGATTATAATAATTAACAGAGTAGTTTTGTCCCCAATAGCTCCAGTTAAATCCAAAACCAACCGTACGTCCCGTGCCTAAGAAGTTATATTGATTAATGGAAACGTTCGCTTGTGGACCTGTTGTACCATAG
>JAGVJT010000144.1 GCA_020050955.1 Legionellales bacterium
GAGGAAACAAATCATGAATGTTGGTCAAGATACACTCAATACACGACAACAACTCTCTGTGGATGGAAAAATTTATCATTACTTCAGTTTAAAAGAAGCTGAACAAAAACACTTTAAAGATATCACACGTCTTCCCTACTCACTCAAAGTGTTGTTTGAAAATTTATTACGATTTGAAGACGGCTCAACCGTGACGACGTCAGACATTCAAGCACTTGCTGATTGGACGAAAACAAAAACATCGTCTCACGAAATTGCTTATCGACCAGCACGCGTGCTCATGCAAGATTTTACAGGGGTGCCAGCCGTTGTTGACTTAGCCGCCATGCGTGCTGCCATTTTAAATATGAACGGTAATCCTGAAAAAATATCGCCTCTTTCACCAGTTGATCTCGTGATTGACCACTCTATCATGGTGGATAAATTCGCATCACCGCATGCGCTGCAAGATAACACCACTATCGAAATGGCACGTAACAAAGAGCGCTATGAGTTTTTACGCTGGGGTCAAACAGCTTTCACCAATTTCCAAGTTGTCCCACCAGGCACAGGTATTTGCCATCAAGTTAACCTCGAATACCTTGCGAAAACGGTATGGCATAGCACACAAGATAATATGACATATGCTTATCCTGATACATTAGTCGGCACAGACTCACACACTACCATGGTCAATGGCTTAGGTGTTCTTGGCTGGGGTGTGGGTGGCATTGAAGCGGAAGCAGCCATGCTTGGTCAACCGGTTTCCATGCTTATTCCTGAAGTGATTGGGTTTAAACTCACCGGCAAACTAAAAGAAGGCATCACCGCGACTGACCTCGTCTTGACTGTCACACAACTATTACGTAAAAAAGGTGTTGTTGGAAAATTTGTTGAATTTTATGGGCCAGGACTTGCCGAACTAAGCCTTGCTGACCGAGCCACCATCTCCAACATGGCGCCAGAATACGGTGCGACTTGCGGATTCTTCCCGGTTGATCGCGAAACAATTCATTATCTCCAATTAACAGGACGTGATGAGCACACCCTAGCTCTTGTTGAAGCTTATGCAAAAGCACAAGGCATGTGGTATGACAAAGATGCCGTTGATCCAATTTTCACTGATACGTTATCGCTTGATTTAACTACCATTGAACCTTCCTTGGCAGGTCCGAAGCGCCCACAAGACAAAGTAAACTTAAGCACATTGCCTAAAGAGTTTGATGCTTTTCTGCAACAAGCTGGAAAAGAAAATCAAAAAGAACAAGCATTTGCTGTCAAAGACAGTGACATGCAACTTCATCATGGTGATGTTGTTATTGCCGCGATTACAAGCTGTACGAATACCTCTAACCCAAGTGTCTTAATGGCTGCAGGCTTAGTCGCTAAAAAAGCTATTGAAAAAGGGTTAACTCGTAAGCCATGGGTAAAATCATCGTTAGCACCAGGTTCAAAAGTCGTTACTGATTACCTCAAACACGCAGGATTACAAACTTACCTCGATCAACTTGGGTTTAATCTTGTTGGTTACGGTTGCACCACATGCATTGGAAACTCAGGCCCACTCCCAGAGCCCATTGCAGACAGCATTACGGATAATGATCTAGTTGTCTGCTCTGTTTTATCTGGTAACAGAAACTTCGAAGGGCGTGTGCACCCTCAAGTCCGTGCGAACTGGCTTGCATCTCCTCCTTTGGTCGTTGCTTATGCCATTACCGGTAGCACATGCATTGATTTAAGCAAAGAACCATTAGGACACGATAAACAAGGCAATCCTGTTTTTCTTCGCGACATATGGCCGACGCACGCAGAAATTGCAGCCGAAGTTTCCAAAGTCAATAACGGCATGTTCCGTAAAGAATACGCTGATGTCTTTAAAGGTGATGCAGAATGGCAAGCGATTCAAACGACCAAAAGCACAACTTACACATGGGATGAAGATTCAACCTACATTCAACACCCGCCGTTCTTTAAAGATTTAACACCGACACCATCAGCAATTGAGTCAATCAAAGATGCGTATGTTTTGGCACTTTTAGGCGACTCCATCACAACCGATCATATTTCTCCTGCAGGTTCCATCAAAGCAAGCTCGCCAGCTGGGCTTTATTTAGAGTCAAAAGGTGTGCCAGTAAGTGAGTTTAACTCTTATGGTTCACGACGTGGCAATCACGAAGTGATGATGCGTGGTACATTTGCCAATATTCGTATTCGCAATGAAATGACACCAGGCGTTGAGGGTGGTGTGACACGTCACATCCCTTCGAATGAAATCATGTCAATTTATGATGCGGCAATGCGTTATCAAGAAGCTAATCAACACTTAGTGATCATTGCGGGCGAAGAATATGGCACAGGTTCATCACGCGACTGGGCAGCAAAAGGGACAACACTATTGGGTGTCAAAGCTGTCATTACACAAAGCTTCGAGCGAATTCATCGCTCAAACTTAATTGGCATGGGTGTATTGCCATTACAGTTTGAACCAGGAACAACGCGCAAAACACTTCAGTTAACAGGCCATGAGCGTGTTAGCATTGACGTGTCAGAAGCATTAAAACCTCGTGCAACCTTAAAAGCTATCATTACGCGTGAAGACGGAACACAAGAGCACGTTAACTTATTGTGCCGTATTGATACTGCGAATGAATTAGAATATTACCGACATGGCGGTATTCTTCAGTACGTTTTACGGAACTTAAAGTGAAACAAAGCGCTTTTATTCCAGCAAAGATAACATCTAAAGAGTATTGGGGGCAGCTGCACGGCAGCAGCTTACCCCTTGCACTTGCCACGTATTGTCAACAAACACCCGGTGTAAAGCTCATCATTACACCGAATCATTTAATGGCACGTCAGCTTCAAGATGAAATAGCATTTTTTCTCGACAACGAACAGACGAATGTATTCCTATTCTTTCCTGATTGGGAAACGTTGCCTTATGATCATTTTTCACCGCACCAAGATATTATTTCAGAACGACTATCAACGCTAAATCGATTGCAACAAACAGGTGATAATGTCATCGTCATTGCTTCCGTCAGCACCTTGATGCATCGGTTATGTCCACCGTCTTTTTTACACCAACATGCGCTTATATTACGTGAAAATCAAACACTAAACATTGACGCATTTCGACAACAACTCATCACGGCAGGTTATCGTCTCGTCAATCAAGTTTTGGAGCACGGTGAATTTGCAATCCGTGGCGGCATTGTTGATCTCTACCCCATGGGGAGTCTCTCGCCTTATCGTTTAGAAATGTTCGACGATACCATTGAGCATTTACGCCGATTTGACCCAGATAGTCAACGCACCATTGAGAAAATACCCAACATTCAGATTTTACCAGCTCATGAATTTCCATTGAATGATAAAAGTACGGCACATTTCCGGCAAATGTTTCGTGAACAATTTTCAGGCAATCCAAGTCAATGCCCTATTTATACCGCAGTCAGCGATGGACAATTTCCGAATGGTATTGAATATTATTTACCACTTTTTTTTGAAAATACGGCGAGCTTTTTTGATTATTTACCGACAAATGCAAGCGTGTGTGTGATTCACGATGCCAAAGAGCAAGCGGAACTTTTTTTTCAAGACGTTCAAGCGCGCTATCAAGAGCGTTGTCATGACATCACGCGCCCCTTGTTACCACCAACACAATGCTTTTTAACACCTAATGAATTATTTGCAGCAATTAACCAACATACATCATTACGTTTATCACGTGAGCTCATTGAGAGAAAAGGTACGACTGTTAATTTTAACACCCTAGCAGCACCGTTATTGCCCATCGAACGACAGCACGCTACACCCTTTATCCAATTAAAAACTTATTTAAGCCAACCTCACCGACGTTATGCGATTGTTGTCGAAAGTGCAGGACGACGAGAAGTTTTACTTGATCTCTTAAAGCACAGCGACATTTACCCTAAAATACAATCGTCATGGGCTTCTTTTTTAAACGATAATGCACCCATTAATCTTATCGTAGGCCCTCTCACGCAAGGTGTGGAGCTTGTCGAGCAACAATTATGCCTTGTGGTTGAATCACAATTTTTTGGCGAACAACGCACACCACAGCAGCGGCGAACACAAAAACCCATCGACCAACAATTAATTATTCGCGATCTTGCTGAACTTCGCATTGGTGCGCCTGTTGTGCATTTAGATTTTGGTGTTGGACGTTACCAAGGGCTGCAATCATTCGCGCACGATGGAATTCTTAATGAGTTCCTTGTCTTAACCTACGCAGGTGACGATAAAGTTTACGTGCCAGTGACATCCTTGCATTACATTAGCCGTTACACAGGTGCTGACTCTGATCATGCGCCACTGCATCGGTTAGGCACGGATCAATGGCAAAAAGAGAAAAAACTTGCTGCAGAAAAAATTCATGACGTTGCCGTTGAATTACTTGCACTGTATGCCGCACGTGCTGCAACCGAAGGTTACGCGTATCATTACGATAAAGAAGAATACCAACGTTTCGCCAGTGCCTTTCCTTTTGAAGAAACACTCGACCAACAACACGCCATTGAACAAATTATTCAAGACATGCAATCTAAAAAGCCAATGGATCGTTTAATTTGTGGTGATGTTGGCTTTGGAAAAACAGAAGTTGCGATGCGGGCAGCGTTTCTTGCCGTGCAAAATGGAAAACAAGTTTGTGTGCTTGTTCCGACGACTTTATTAGCGGCTCAACATTTTGAAACGTTTCGCGACCGATTTGCTGAGTTTCCATTTAACATTGAGTTATTATCACGATTTCGAAGCACGAAAGAATCAAATCAAGTTATTGCAGGCCTTCAAAGCGGCCATGTTGATATCGTCATTGGTACACATAAATTATTTCAAAAGAATATCGTCTTTCATCAATTGGGTCTTCTTATCATTGATGAAGAGCATCGTTTTGGTGTGAAACAAAAAGAATACATCAATACATTACGAGCACACGTCGACTTACTTTCCATGACGGCAACACCCATTCCTCGAACATTAAACATGGCCATGGCAGGTATTCGTGATATTTCGTTAATTACCACACCACCTGCCAAACGATTGTCGATTAAAACATTCTGGCAAGAAAAGACAAATTATATTGTTAGAGAAGCAGTTTTGCGCGAAATTCTTCGCGGCGGACAAGTCTTTTTTCTTCATAATGATGTGCAAACCATTGAGCGTGTGACGCAAGAATTACAAACGCTTTTACCAGAAGCGGTGATTCGCTATGCGCACGGTCAATTACGAGAGCGCGAATTAGAGCGCATCATGTCTGATTTTTATCATCACCGATTCAACGTATTAGTCTGTACGACTATCATTGAAACAGGCATTGATATTCC
>JAGVJT010000213.1 GCA_020050955.1 Legionellales bacterium
CGGATGCCAAATCACTGCTTTATCACGCTCAACTAAGCTCACAATCATCTCCTTTTTTAATCATGGATAACAATACCGGATCACAAGGCACACTTTGTAAGGTTGTTTCATTGATCTCAGGCAACCACGGGATATGGCCAAGCACAGACACACATCCATGGCGACAAATTGCGTCAATGGAAGAAGTATTTGCATCGCCTGTCACAATGATCCCCAACACATGAAGTTTCCGTGCACGCAACGCTTCTAAACTCAAAAGCGTATGATTAATCATCCCTAAGCGAGATAGCACCACTAAAATCACTGACGCATTGAATTGTTTTATCAAATCAACCATCAACATTTCATCATTAATTGGTACTAAAACACCACCAGCACCTTCGATAATGAGGTTTTGCGCTAAAGGCAATTGAATCAGAGATGGGACAATCACCTCGTCTTCTAAACATGATGCCGCGTGAGGCGATAAAGGTGCTTTATATCGGTATATCTCAGGATGGATGTACGCGTTTGTATGCTGCGCGACCACCTCGCTGTCGCTACCCTCACAAACACCTGTTTGTATGGGTTTAAAATAATCATACCCTGTCTTTAAGCATAACCAACTGCAAACAATAGTTTTACCAACATTCGTATCAGTGCCTGTCACAAAAATATTCATGATGGTCGCTTTAAAAATCCAAAGAAAACATGATACGTCATGTGTAAAGGCTCTGAGGGCAATTGTATTAATTGCTTCATCTGAGACATCGAAAGTGTTCTATTACCGCTCGATGCTCCCAACTGCTTTAAATAGAGCATAAAGGCTTTAGGACTTTGAAACGTTAATTGAAACGCATGTGTGGTGAAAAAAGCATGCTCTGGGTTCAAGCTTAAAAGAAAACGTTCTAAGTATTCACGCGACGGATGCGTGTTTAAAGGCAACTCACACAAGTGTTTTTGAAGCAACTTATCCCATGCTTGAAATGTACCATCTAACAAACAAGAAAACGCAAAAAACTGAGAGGTTTGATAATACTTTTGCAAGGTTTTTTTAAGATCATCTGCCCACTGAAACGCAAGGTTTGAAAAAATTAAATCGTAATGACCTAAGTTCAGGGCTTCGAAATCACCAACTTTATCATTCGCCTCACAATGCGCGTGCAGTTTTTCTTGCGCCGTCGCGAGCATGTTTGGTGATAAATCATTCAATGTTAATCGAGCATCAGGAAAACATGAGGACAACCGTTCTGCGCCATAACCAGTACCTGTGCCTAAATCAAGCATGCTTGAAGGTTGGAGTAATGGCCACTGTGCTTGAAGCGTTGTGATTAAGATATCAGCGCAGTTTTTTTGTACCGTCGCAACTGTTTCGTAAGTCACGCTTGCGGCATCAAAGCGTTGCTGAATTTTCTTTTTTTCGTTAATTACCATGTAGAAAATTCACCGTTTTTTCATAAACCCATGCTGGATGAAGATGACCTAACCCATGTTGAGCTTGTCTGATAAGCTCAACGCGTACTGATGCATGATGATGAAAATTATCATCAAGCAATTCAGGGGGGACAATCATATCATCTTGTGAGCCGAGAATCAGCATGGACGTGGAAGAAACCAACGATAAGGGAGAAGCTAATTCGATTAAGTCTTCATAAAGCCTTGTGACATCAAGAGGTTTATCATGAAACGTTTGGCACCTCACACCAGCTCGTTGATGAAAGTTTGCAAGTGTTGTCATTGGGTTTCGCTTAAACGCATGCTTTAAGCCAATCCATTCACGTCGCCGTTTTTCGTTGAGTGCCTCATTAGCACCTAAAAAATGCAAAAATCCATGCAAACCAATCAATTGATGAAATGAAATCGGCAATGCCATGAGCTTCATTAATCCTAATGAATGCCCTATCCCAATCCATTCGACGGAAGAGTCGTCAAGTAATGCTTTTTTTTCATCACCAAAATACCCTAAATCTAAAACGATGGTGCGCTCTTTTTTAAAATACGGCAATAATGGCGACCAGAATGTTGCATCATATCCCCAGCCATGACAAAAAATAAAACCTCGCGTACTCATGAAGTTAATACATCCACAACATGTTGAATGTCTTGTGCATCATGATAACCATGAATCGCAAAGCGTAACCGCTCGCTACTCGCAGGAACCGTTGGCGAACGAATCAAAGATGCTTGAATACCGGCTTTTTGCAATCGAGTATAAATGCGCTGAAGCATGCCGGGTTCATTTAATATCACCGGCACAATATGAGCCAGCGGTGCACCCACACGCCATTTTAACGCCATCAACTGCTCTGCAAAAGATTGTGCTAACGCCAAAGCACGACGGCGTTCTTCTTCAAAAGAAGGCAGCATTTCCCACGCTTTTTGTGCCGCCCCTATCACCATCGGCGATGGCGCTGTTGAATACATAAATCCTGTGGCTTTGTTAATTAAATAATCTTTTAACACATGATCGCATGCCACATATGCCCCTGAAGAGCCCAATGCTTTGCTCAGTGAACCCATCACAAGCATCGGACCATCAAACGCTTTTGTCGTCGACAACCCATACCCATTAGGTCCTATCATGCCTAATGCATGTGCCTCGTCCAAATAAACAAACGCACCATACTGATGAGCTAAGCTAAAAATCGCATCGAGTGATACCAAATCACCATCCATGCCAAATAATGTTTCTGTAACAATAAATTTCGGTCGAGTATCTGATTTAAATTGATTGAGACTGTCTGTTAAATGTTGATAGTCTAAATGACGATATCGCACAAGCTCCGCTTGACTTAAAAACACCGCTTGATAAAGGCTGGCATGATTTAACTTATCAAAAAAAACAATCGGTTTTGCATGCAACACTCGCTGGTCGAGTAAACTTGATAACACCGCTGTATTGGCTTGAAATCCAGAGTTAAATAGTAATGCTGTTTCAGTTTGTTTATCACATGCAATACGTGACTCAAATTGTTCGAAAAGCATGTTATGACCGGATAAAACACGCGACCCAGTTGCACCTGCTCCATATTGCTCGCCTGCTTTTATCGCAGCATCCAAAACCTCAGGTCGTCGACTTAAACCAAAATAATCATTGCTGGAAAAATCAAGCGTTATCGTGTGAGGGTTTGCATGTAATTCTGGCAATTGACGGTGTTTTCCTGTACTCTGCAGCTTCGCGCAGTGTTGCCTGTATAGCTCAAACATGCTTTTCCTGTAACGATTTGAAGAGGCGTTTTATGGTAAAAAAAGAGTGGACCATTTCCGAAGCTGAAGCATTATTCAACTTGCCGTTCAACGACTTGATGTTTCGTGCACAAACAACGCATCGACAACATTTTGATCCAAACACCATACAGACTAGCACATTACTAAATATTAAAACAGGTCAATGCCCAGAAGATTGCTCTTATTGCCCCCAATCTGTTCACTATAAAACAGGTCTTGAAAAAGCCGCTTTAATGAGTGTTGATGACGTCATCACGGCAGCAAAACGTGCTAAAGAAGCAGGAAGCACGCGGTTTTGTATGGGAGCCGCTTGGCGAGGACCACGCGAGAAAGACTTGAATAGTGTTTGTAACATGGTGTCTGAAATTAAGAAGCTAGGACTGGAGACGTGCGTCACGCTTGGTTTACTAAAAGACAATCAAGCCGAACAGCTTAAAGAAGCAGGCCTTGATTATTACAATCACAACATTGATACATCAGCTGAGTTTTACGATAAAGTCATCACCACACGCACCTTCCAAGACAGGCTCAACACGTTGGATAACGTCCGTCAATCAGGCATTAAAGTATGCTGTGGTGGCATTTTAGGTTTGGGTGAAACTAATCGCGACCGCATTGGCATGCTTGTGACACTTGCAAACCTTGCAGAGCCACCTGAATCAGTTCCTATCAACAAACTTATCAAAATTCCAGGCACGCCACTTGAATCACAAAATGATGTCGATTGCTTTGATTTTGTACGCACCATCGCATTAGCACGCTTATTAATGCCACAAACGTATGTTCGCCTTTCTGCAGGTCGCGAGCAAATGTCAGATGAACTGCAAGCACTATGCTTTCTTGCAGGTGCTAACTCTATTTTTTACGGTGAAAAATTACTGACTACAAGTAATCCCGTGCCTGAACAAGATAACGCATTGTTCGAACGACTTGGGCTTAAAAAACTCACCATTCCTGAAGCTTCTCACGCTTTATGATAAAAAGAACACGTCACGCGTGATGTGTCTCGACTTAATAAAACTTGTACCATGCCGCACGTTTGTGTGGCATGCACCGGGATGTGATGCGCTTGAT
Organism: Legionellales bacterium; assembly: GCA_020050955.1. GTDB lineage: Bacteria > Pseudomonadota > Gammaproteobacteria > Legionellales > Legionellaceae > JAGVJT01. The sequence goes on from JAGVJT010000213.1 coordinate 4,282, forward strand.
AAGTCTTTAGCGCTGGCTGATGTGGAAAATGATAACGATTATCAAAACCATATGACGCGATAGCATGGTCAGGTTTCACTTGTTCAACAAAAGAAGCACTCGATGATGTCTTGCTGCCATGATGAGGTACTAGCATCACCGACGATGCTAACTGCTCCCCGTACGTTTTAACAAGGTAGGCTTCTGCTGTGCGTTCAATGTCTCCTGTTAATAAAAATTGTCCTCCTGCTGTTGTCACTTTTAACACACACGAGTGATTATTTTTCTCTTTAAACGGCGCATGAATCGGAAAAAATTGAAATGAAACACCATCCCACGTCCAATCTGGGTAGTCATGACAAGTGCGTGCTTGTTGATAGAACGTTGGATCATCAACCAATAATGTGTAAGACGGATACTCTTTTGTTAACGATGATAACCCGCCACGATGGTCTAGATCAGGGTGACTAATGACAACAGCATCCAGGTGACGAACATGCTTTGCTTTCAAATAAGGCACAAGAACAAGATTACCCATGTCATTGCCTCGATAAAACTTCATGCCTGTGTCATACACTAAAACATGCTTTTTGGTACGAATAACCACAGACAACCCTTGCCCAACATCCAAAACATCCACCCATGCCTCTCCTTTTAAAATGCGACCAGACCTTGGAAAACACGCCACAATCATCAATAACAACGCACAAGGAAACATGGATTTTATCGGTAACAAAATCATGACCATCATCGCAGCCATCAATGCCAACACATTTAAAAACGGTGATAACACAACCGAAAGATTCATCACAGAAAACGAATCAATCCAGCTGAGGTACAACAACAATCCTTTGATAGCCATCATGTTGATTGTCACCACCCACGACATCGGTATCCA
>JAGVJT010000070.1 GCA_020050955.1 Legionellales bacterium
ATGATTGATTTTAATTGTTTCGCAAAAAATTTTTCTACGGTAAACGGCATGATTGTCCATGAGGTCTGGTATTATAACTTTGATTATAGACTATTTGGGGATGTGCTTAGTGAGATGGAATGTGCGCTAACCGAAGTTAGCGCATTGAGTATTAGTCGCGATTAGAGAACGCGCCGAGTAGGTTTAACAAGCTGATGAATAAATTATAGATAGATACAAAAAGTGATACTGTAGCAAGGATATAGTTAGTTTCCCCGCCATGAATAATGGCGCTGGTTTGAAATAAAATCATGCCAGAAGAAATCAGGACAAAGACTGCAGAAATCAGTAACTGAAGTGCAGGCATTTGAAAAAACACACCGGCAATCATGGCAAGGAAAGCAACCATGCTGGCGACGAAAAGAAAACCGTTCAAATAACTGAAGTCTTTGCGTGTTGTGAGTACATAACCTGATAATGCTAAGAAAATTAATCCAGTTCCGCCAAGAGCTGTTGAAATAATTTGAGCGCCATTGGAAAAATTAGCAATGTAGAGATTTAGGATTGGGCCTAATGTATAACCCATAAAACCTGTAAATGCAAAAACACTGACAATACCGAGTGCGCTGTTACGAAGCGCGCTTGTTAGAAAAATAAGCCCGTACGCACCAATCATCATTACAAATGGATTCATCGGTCGTGCATGCATGGCAAATGATACATAAGCCATGAGTGCGCTAAACATAAATGTGACGCTCAATAGAAGGTACGTGTTTCGTAATACCTTATTGGTGGCTAAGACGGATTCAGTGGTGCGTGTTAAAACAGAAGCTTGGTTTCTATTCATGGAATACTCCAAATGTTAATAAACTTAAAAAACTCTTACTTACGTCATCTTGAAGGCAGCGCAGCTGCTTGAAGGATCTCCCGGATGTAGCATTGACTTAAATCTAGGAGATTCTTCACTACGTTCAGGATGACGTAAACGTTAAGATGACGTCTTTCATACTAAATATGGTCAATACATTGCGATTTCAAGTCTATCCGGATGTTTATGATGAGGCAAGTGGCATTATTGTTGAAGAGTGAGTAGGATTAAACGTTACATTTGTTTGATGAGGTTAATTTATGCATCGTGTTGGCGTGATTCAATTAACAACGTCTAGTCACCTAAGCCAAAATCTTGAGGCTTTAAAACCATGGTTTATAGAGGCGGCTGAAAATAATGTCAAGCTTCTTGTCTTACCTGAAAATTTTGCGTTCATGGGGCTTCATGAACAGGATAAATTTGCTATCGCCGAGAAAGAAGGGCAAGGTGTGGTTCAGCAAACGATTCGCACACTTGCAAAAAAGTTTGGCATCTGGGTGATTGCAGGAACGTTACCATTGAAAAGTAAAGGTCATGATTCTCGTGTACGTGCTAGCTCCTTAGTTTTTGATGATCGAGGCGAATGTATCGCATGTTATGATAAAATTCATCTTTTTGATGTGCATGTTCCAGGTGGAGAAAGTCATCGGGAATCATCCACTATTCAACCAGGTGAGTGTGTGGTGGTGGTGGATACACCTGTGGGACGTGTTGGACTTTCTGTGTGTTATGATTTGCGTTTTCCTGAGCTTTATCGGCAATTGACACTTAAAGGTGCACAATTATTCACAGTTGCTTCAGCGTTTACGGCAACTACAGGTTTAGCACATTGGGAAGTATTGTTGCGCGCGCGTGCCGTTGAGAATTTATGTTACGTACTTGCGCCAAATCAGGGGGGGCATCATGAAAATGGTCGAAAAACTTATGGTCATAGCATGATTATTAATCCTTGGGGCGAAATTTTAGCAGAAACCAATGATCAACCAGGTTTAGTTATTGCCGAAATTGATTTATCCTATCAACATACTTTACGTCAGCATTTTCCTTGTAACGAACATCACAAAATGGTTCAAACTTATGACAACAGCCCTCCATCTTGCTAAAGAATTATTATTAAAACCTGCCGATTTAGATGAATCTCATCTTCAGAAATTGATTCAATCGCTTCATCATCGTCATGTTGATGCAGCTGATCTTTATTTTCAAAGTGCAAGTTATGAATCGTGGTATTTAGAGGATTCTGAAGTAAAAAGCGGCAGTTACTCGATTGACCGTGGTGTTGGAATTCGTGCAGTGAGTGGTGAAAAAACAGGTTATGCTTACTGCGATGATATTTCGTTGCCTGCGATGGAGCGGGCGCTGTCCGCTGCGCGTTCTATTGCATTAACCTCAGGTACTAACAACGTGCCTGCATTTACATCAAATGCGACAGCTCTTGCTCGTTATGGTGATTTTAATCCGATTGAAGGCATGACAAAACATGAAAAAATAGCACTCCTTCACGAAATTGATAAAGAAGCACGTCGTCTTGACTCACGTGTTATTCAAGTTAATGCATCTCTTAGTGGATGTCATGAAGTGGTGTTAATGGCTGATCTTAACGGTTCATTTGTCGCTGATGTGCGCCCATTGGTGAGCATTAATGTCAGTGTGATTGTGGAGTCCAATGGTCGACGAGAGTCTTCGCGTTCAGGCGGTGGCGGGCGTGTTGGGTATCATTTTTTCCTTGAAAAAGAACGCGCACTTCATTATGCACGTGAAGCCGTGCGTGAAGCTTTAGTAAATTTAGAAGCAGGTCCAGCACCCGCTGGAACAATGCCTGTTGTTTTAGGGCCTGGGTGGCCTGGCGTGTTACTGCATGAAGCAGTAGGGCATGGTTTAGAGGGAGATTTTAATCGTAAAGGCTTGTCTGCTTTTTCAGGACGTCTTGGTGAGCAAGTAGCGGCGCGCGGTGTTACGGTTGTGGATGATGGCACGTTACAAGATAGACGAGGTTCTTTAACAGTAGACGACGAAGGAACGCCTGCACAATGCACAACGCTTATTGAAGATGGTGTGTTGGTGAATTATATGCAAGATAAGCTTAATGCGAAGTTAATGGGAATGCAGCCCACAGGGAATTGCCGTCGAGAGTCGTATGCGCATATGCCATTACCTCGAATGACTAATACGTACATGTTAGCAGGTTCTCATCACCCCGAAGATATCATTCGTTCAGTGAAGCGCGGTTTGTATGCGGTGAATTTTGCGGGCGGGCAAGTTGACATTACTTCAGGACAATTTGTTTTTTCTACAAGTGAGGCTTATTTAATTGAAAATGGTCGTGTGACACGCCCAGTTAAAGGTGCCACACTGATTGGTAATGGCCCTGATGTGATGAAAAAAATTAGCATGATTGGCAATGATTTATCGTTAGACCCTGGCGTGGGTGTGTGTGGTAAAGATGGGCAATCTGTTCCGGTCGGTGTTGGACAACCGACGTTAAAAATTGATGCGATTACCGTCGGCGGTACAGGGTGACGCGCTAAGGCCCCACGTGATTTAGTTCAGTAGCTGTGGTGTGTCCGTCGAAGTAGCCGACACTTGGATGCTCCATGAGTACGCTGATGGCGAGAAGTGCCGTATCATCATTCAGAGGACACATGTCCACAAGCTCGCCAATTTCTGTTTGCTGTGCAAATAATTTAAGTCCAACCGTGAGTGTTTCGTGCGTTTTTACTTGAAAAAGCATGAGCGCGTGCTTTTGTGTGGCACG
>JAGVJT010000131.1 GCA_020050955.1 Legionellales bacterium
CGGCATTGATTATACCATTGATTTTGTGAGTAGATTTGGCTTTCAAAAATCAACACTACCTCATGCACTTTCTCTTGCATTAGGCAGTCTTTCTGTGAGTCCTATGGAAATTGCGGTCGCATACGGTGTTTTTGCCAATGGTGGTTATAAAATTGAGCCTTATTTAATTGATCGTATTATCGACACTGATGGTAACCTTGTTTTACAAACAAAGCCGCTTCGTGCACCTCGTCTTGGTGAGACATTAAACGCAGAGATAAAAGCGTCTCGTGCCATTCCTGAAGACATCGCGTTTCTCATGCACACCGCATTACTAGGTGTAATTCAGCAAGGTACAGCACAACAGGCAAAAGTTTTAAACCGTCATGACATTGCAGGAAAAACAGGTACCACCAATGATCAAATGGACGCATGGTTCTCAGGGTACAATCCTGATTTAGTGGTGAGTACATGGGTCGGTTTTGATACCCCCTCTCCTTTGCATGAATATGCCGCACGGCTCGCACTACCATTATGGGTAGATTTTATGAAAGTTGCTTTAAATGGCAAACCAGAACATGAAATTAAGCCACCTATTAATATCGTTGCAGAACGCATCGATGCTAAAACCGGGTTATTAGAACGCAATCAATCTCGTGGAATTATTGAATACTTTCGTGACAGTGAAATACCAAGCCAAGATAATACATTGTTGAATGACACAGAACTGGCTAACCATGAAGGACAATCTCAAGAAAGTTTGTTTTAGAGTATAAGATTTAACACAAACAAAAAACGCCGCAAATGCGGCGTTTTTTGTTTAAATTACTTTCTTAACCCGCTAATGCATCACGCGCACTCACATAATCAAAACCTAATGCATGCGCAACAGCATCATATGTGACTTTACCTTGATGAATATTTAAACCGTGCAACAAATGTGGATCATTTAACAATGCTAATTTAACACCACGTGTCACAAGACTTAATACAAACGGCAATGTTGCATTGTTTAATGCAAACGTTGATGTTCGCGGCACAGCGCCTGGCATGTTCGCAACACAATAATGCACGATATCTTCAACAAGATAAGTTGGCTCCTGATGTGTTGTAGGACGACTTGTTTCAAAACAACCGCCTTGGTCAATTGCAACATCAACAACTACAGAACCAGAACGCATCGCTTTTAGCATATCACGTGTGACTAATTTAGGAGCCGCTGCACCAGGCACAAGAACTGCGCCAATAACAAGATCTGCACCAATGACATATTGCTCCAATGCTTCTGCTGTTGCATAAACGGTATTTAGTTTAGATCCAAACTGAAAATCAAGCTCACGTAACCGTGATAATGATTTATCAAGTACTGTCACACGAGCTTCCATCCCCATAGCCATACGAGCAGCATTCGTACCCACAACCCCACCACCAATAACAACCACATTCGCAGGCGAAACACCTGGTACACCACCTAAAAGCACACCACTTCCACCTTGTGCCATTTCTAAGCAATGAGCACCCGCTTGAATCGACATTCTTCCTGCCACTTGAGACATAGGCGTTAATAACGGTAATCCTCCGTCAGCTTGTGTCACTGTTTCATAGGCGATCGCCGTCACACCTGATTCTTTTAATAATCGCGCTTGTTGAGGATCTGGGGCTAAATGCAAATACGTAAACAGCGTTTGACCTTCTCTTAAGCGTCGACACTCAATCGGTTGTGGCTCTTTAACTTTAACAATCAATTCCGAACGCGCATAAATTTCATCCGCAGTATCAACAATGTGCGCACCTGCAGCAATGTATTGTTCATCCGTAATGGCAATTCCCATACCTGCGTGTTTTTCAACCAATACCTGTCCGCCTGCACGAATAATTTCGCGCACACTTCCGGGAACTAGTCCAACTCGATTTTCTTGAGGTTTAATTTCCTTTGGAACACCAACTAACATCATGTCACTCCTGTTTTTTTAATTGCTCAATCAATTGTGGAACCAGTACAAATAAATCGCCGACGATACCATAGTCAGCAACTTGAAAAATAGGGGCATCTTCATCTTTGTTAATAGCAACAATAATCTTTGATTCTTTCATACCAGCCAAATGTTGTATGGCTCCCGAAATACCAACAGCAATGTATAACAAAGGAGCAACGACTTTTCCTGTTTGGCCAACTTGATGATCGTTTGAAATAAACCCTGCATCAACTGCCGCTCGAGAAGCGCCAACCGCCGCACCGAGCGTATCAGCAAGGGTTTCAATTAATTTGAAGTTTTCAGCATTTTGCAAGGCACGGCCACCAGAAACAATGTATTTCGCATTCGTCAATTCTGGTCGAATAGAAATACTCGCTTTTTTACTAATAAATGTCACATTTACTGCAGGAATTGTTGTTGTCATCGCTTCAATGGCGCACGCGCTTTGTACTTCAGTCACCGCCAAAAATGACGTTGCACGAATCAGTAATACTTTTTTATTATCTAAAATACGAAGTCTCTCTAACGCATTTCCAGCATAAATAGGGCGCTCAAATATGTCGTGACTGAC
>JAGVJT010000015.1 GCA_020050955.1 Legionellales bacterium
ACTTGCAAGATTAACATGGGGTGATGAGACGCACCCTCGTGTAACATTAATTGGTAAAGGCGTGTGCTTTGATTCTGGTGGGCTAGACATTAAGCCTTCTAGTGGCATGCGTTTGATGAAAAAAGACATGGGAGGCGCGGCCCAAGTCATAGGACTTGCAAAATGGTTGATGATGCGACGCATACCCATTCGACTACAAGTGTTGATTCCTGCCGTTGAAAATGCTATCAGTGCAGGTGCTTATCGACCCGGTGATATTTTGACCATGCGAAATGGTTTAACTGTTGAAATTGATAATACCGATGCAGAAGGTCGCTTAGTGCTTGCCGATGCGATGGTTAAAGCATGTGAGGAAGAACCAGAGTTACTGATTGATTTTGCCACCCTGACGGGGGCTGCGCGTGTGGCGGTTGGGACTGAAATATCGGCATTTTTTACCAATGATGATGCGTTAGCACAAGGTATTGATGACGCATCGAAAGAAATAAACGATCCAATGTGGCGCATGCCTTTGTATTCAAATTATGCAAGCATGTTGGATTCATCCATTGCAGACATGGTGAATTCGCCTTCATCATCGTATGCAGGTGCGATTACAGCGGCTCTTTTTTTAGAAAATTTTGTAAAAAAAGACATGTCTTGGGTGCACATTGACACCATGGCTTGGAATATTAGCAATAAACCAGGCAAGCCCGAGGGAGGTGAAGCCATGGGTGTTCAATCTATGGCGACATACCTGATGCGCCGTTTTAAACATGAGGCTTAAGACGATTGAGTTGATTGAGTGCAATCGAATATTATTTTGGTGAAAACTTTCCGTCGGTTGTATCTGTTTGCGGTGGTGAGTCAAAGGTTGTGTCAGTGGCGTTTTCATCGATTTGAATGGTTAACTCGGTTGCATTGCTCGATTTTCTAGATTCTAAGCCAGCCATATCAGCGAGTTTATCTTTATAGTGTTGTGTTACTGGCACGGGGATAAAATCTGGGCGTGCGTCATCATAAGCTTGTTTGAAATGGGCTGTGATGCCGCTTAGTGTTTTTAATGGCGATACGAACTTAGTTATCTGATGAGATACTTGAGCGCTCATATGTGTTTGGCGATCTTCTCGTAATTCTTGTTTAAATGTTACCAATTCGCGATGTAACTCACCCACTTTCATGTATGTTGATGCAAATGGCAGGTTGTTATGAATTTCGTTTCGACATTGTTGTAACTCATCTTTAATTTGAGTTAATTGAGTTCGTTTTTCTTCACTCATGCGAGAGCTATTTCGCTCTAAATAGTTCGTTAATGCTGGAATACTTGCTTCAAGTTTTGATTTTAAATTTTGAATTTTTTCTTGATTATCGTTGTTCATTTCCCACATTTCGCTTAAATAATTTATGCGCTCTTCACGAGCTTCATTTGAAAGCTGTATGGGCTCTTTTGAATGAATATTTTTGGTTGAGAGTTGTTGCGCGTACGTGTCCATTGCGCGCCTGAAGTACATAAAATTGTCTTGTTCTTTTTCTTTACGTTCTTCTGGTAGCTGATTGAATGCATTATTAAGCTCCATTGAGTACAAGGTCATTAAAGCTTGTATGATGTAGTTTGTAGAAAGTAATTTTTGATGCTCGAGTGGAAGTTGTTGTTGAATAGCATGGGCTTGCTCTTGGATACGTTTTAACGTGACTTGGACGACTTGATGCATCGTAGGATACGCATTAAAGGGGTCTTGGGTAAAAAACTGATCATACAGTTTAGCTTGCAAATCTGGACGAGTTGGCATGCTATTAAAGAGACGACTGAGCTCGCCTGGATCAGTTTTTGCTTTGTTTAGTCGCTCAACAACGTCAGGTTTTTTAAGAAAACCACCAAGCAATTGTTGCGTGACGTAATCGGCATAAGTGGTGAATACAGTAGGCAATGACATAATGCACTCAAATAGTATTATCCTTACTATTATTGTAGACTAAAATGACTTTTTGTTTTTTGTTGATCATAAAGAGCAAATATCAACTCGAAATGACGTCACTGAGGAGTGACAAGAATTTTAAGACAATGTGTGTGTGTTTAACTCAAATCCTTGAGCACGGTAAGCACGGTAGTGTTCTCGGCTCATGGTTTTAGCTGCCTCACTAGGCGCGACAATTTCAATGATGCGTGTGAGGGCCTTTGTGTTTAATGGGAGATCGTGTGTTAAATTAAAGATTAAATCGGCAGGATTATCGGGGAGATGCTTATAACCAATAAGTATAGGAGGAGTTGGCAAAAAATTTTCCCAAATCAATGCATGCGGGATAAAACTTTCCTCTTTATAAGTCCATAATAATTGATCAAGTCGTATCGCATCGTCGCGTGTTTCGCAACAGACGAAGATGCGATGTTGATTAAAATAAGCCTTTTCCACTAAACGACACGCTATCTTGAAGTGTGCATCAAGTGTGGTGTCGTTTAGGAGATAAAAATCAACGCGAGGAAGCGACATGGCGTAATAAAGTCGTTAATAAAGGAACAGGGCGTCCTGTGGCATGATTTTTTTTGCCAGAAACCCATGCGGTTCCTGCAATATCTAAATGTGCCCAGGGGTATTTTTTAGTGAATCGTGATAAAAAGCAAGCGGCAGTAATGCTTGCGCCGCTACGATCTGATGGTGAGTTTACCATGTCAGCCAG
>JAGVJT010000126.1 GCA_020050955.1 Legionellales bacterium
TGGCTTAAAAGGAGATACGGTTGGGGATCAGTATGTTTTATTAAAAATAATGATTCCAACCCCTAAAACAGAAGCGGATAAAGCATGTTACCAAGCAATGGCGAAAGAAATGCCGTTTGACCCGCGCAAGGCATGGGGAGACTCACAATGAGTAAACATAAGACAATAACCACGGTGATACTGCGTGATGAAATAAGTTTAACAGCCATTGAAGTATGCGAGCAGTGTGAGTTGTCTGAACAAGCTTTAATTGAATTACTTGAACATGGCATATTAAGTGATATGTTGTTTCCTTCGATAAAGACCATGCGTTTTAATGGTGAGCATGTTGCACGCTTGCAATCAGCATCACGCTTACAACAGGACTTGAATTTAAATACGCCAGGTGCGGTGTTAGCATTGGAATTATTCGATGAGCTTGAAGCATTGCGTCAAGAAATACAAATTTTAAAGCGACATCTTCATCAAGAATAGGTCATCATGTTGTTTAGACTTAAAGATGATGACGTACCGCATTTGCGGTACGTTTGTTTTAAAAGGCAGAATTACGAATGATCCAGGTGCGGCTGTTTGAAGGTGTATCTTTGACCCAAAAAAGCAATGGCGCGTTTCCACTGGCGCCAGGGGCTGATTTTCCTTCTAACGCGACAGCAAAAGGGTATTTTTGACGAACGTTTTGTAGCGCATGCCAGACACTATTGGCATCGCTACTCTGATCGCGCAATACAAGCTGGTCACCTCGAAATAAAATACTCACAGGTGCGCCTTTTAGTGCTTGTTTTAGCGCATATTCAATCCGTCGCCATCGGCTTTGTTGTGCACGATTAACTTCAGCTTGTGTGGGGCGTTGTTGAAATGAAACCCGCGAGTGGGCATTGGTTAAACTCGCAACGCGCCGGTCATCGGGTTTTTGTTGTAAGAAGAAATCACATAACCCATCCACTAACGATCGATAACGCCCAGAAACGTTAGGATTTGTTTTGGGATTACGATTAATGTAGATTGCAAACGCAAGGGTATGAGCATTTGCCGTATAGAGATACCCCGACAAACTAACAACGCCTGTCATTGACCCTGTTTTTGCGCGAATAAAACCTTGTTGCGTGGGTTTTTTTAAACGTTTCTGTAATGTGCCGTCTTGGCCCGCAATGGGAAGTGCTGCGATATACTCATAAGCAAGAGGAAAACGTGCGTGCAAAAATCGCAGTAACGTTACAGTTTGTTGCGCGGATAATCGGTCGTTGCGAGACAGCCCTGAACCATCTATGAGAATGGCTTGATTAAGTGCAACCCCTGTTTGTTGTTGCAGGAATGATTTAATCACAGGCTGTGCTTCTGCCCAATTAAGAGGCGAGCCATGCAAGGCGTTTGCGGCTTGTAAATATAAACTGTCGGCATAAAGATTATCGGATGGTTTTAGTGTATCAGCCATTAATTGTGATATGGGTTTTGATGCATGCGTTGCAAGCAATAATGCTGGCGTGCTTGGTGCATTTCCAAGAACAACGTTGCCATTTAAGGTGATGTTGACATGTTTTAGGCGTGCGACGACTTGAGATTGTGCGTATTGTAATGGGTTTTGTATCGCGATGCGTTGCATTGCAGCCCACTGGCCAACGCCTACGCAGCCACGCACAACAAGATGATTATTTGCATCCATGCGATAGTCTAAACCACAGCCTGTTGTTTTCTCAGCTGTTTTTACCTGATTGTCCAGCGCGATGCTACCATCTTTGTTGCTAAGCTCGATTAATGCGAGTTGGCCTGCTCGTGCATTGGGGTTAACGGTTACGGTTAGTCGGTTTTCATCAAGCATGACTGGTGCAAGTGGTGCACCATAGCTGTACATTAAATCTTTTGTGACCCAACCAGGTGGGTAAGGATCCACATTGCTGTGACTACTGACTAAAACCACATTGCCTTTGATTTCACGCACACCCCATGTTTGAAGCTCTGCCAGCAGTGTATCAAGATGTGCGGTTGTGAATGACGGATCACCTGGTAATGTCACATAAAGCGAGCCATTCAGTACGCCATTTTCCAGGCGTGTTGCACTGGTACTTAATTGTGTTTTAAAGCGATAATCTGGGCCTAAAATTAAGAGTGCTGCAGCATCGGAGAATAGTTTCATGTTACTTGCAGGAATTAAAACATTAGATGAGTTGCGCTCATACAATGTTTCACCTGTACTAAGATCAACGACTAACGCACTCATGTTAATGTTGGGATCAATTTGATTGACCAATCGATTGACTGGTTGCTGAAAATTAGTTGCTAGAAGCGCACCACAGTGGAGTGATAATAGCAAATACAGCGGTATTTTTTTCATGAGTATGGTTATCCTATTCGTATTCAGGAAGCGGTTTTTGATCAGGGAAGAGATCGGCTAAAGAAACCGAGAAGCCGTCTTCTCGCACAATTCGTGCATGCTTACGTTGAAGCTGACGAGGCTCATCAACACCACATGAGTGACAAAGTGTTGCGACCTCATGTGCCATGTTATTTGCATAGTGATAAACGCGTTCGGCTTTATCTTCAATGACAAGCCCGCGTTGTAAGCGAGGGTTATGTGTTGTGATACCTGTTGGGCAGGTATTTTGATGACACTTCATGGCTTGAATGCATCCGAGTGCGAATAAAAAGCCTCGTGCAGAATTTACAAAATCAGCACCTGCACAAATTGCCCATGTGACTTCTGCGGGCGTGATTAATTTACCACTGACAATCACTTTGATGCGCTCTTTCAAATTATAAGTTACTAAGATATCAATTAATTTCGGTAATGATTCAGCGATGGGTAAACCCATGTAATCCATCAATCCTTGAGGCGATGCGCCTGTGCCGCCATCTGCGCTGTCGAGTGTGATAAAATCAGGTGCAAAGCGAATACCACGTTGGTGAATAGTAAGGCATAAATCATGTAACCATTCGTAGCTGCCAAGCACAAACTTACAGCCAACGGGGCGACCTGTCAGTTCGCGAATATGCTCAATCATGTTTAGTAGCTCATGCACATTGCCAATATCGGCATGTCGATTAGGGCTGATAGAATCCTGGTGTGGTGGAATGCCTCGAATCGTTGCGACTTCTTCGGTGACTTTAACGGCAGGGAGCAACCCGCCCTTACCAGGTTTTGCACCTTGGCTTAACTTGATTTCAAACATTTTGACAGATTCATGTTCAGCAAGCTCTTGCAAGCGTGCGTCAGAAAGTTCTCCTTCGTGATTTCGCACGCCATATTTAGCGGTTCCGATTTGCACAATTAAATCGCAGCCCTCTTGTAAATGATAGGGCGAGACGCCGCCTTCACCGGTGTTCAACCAGCAGCCTGCTTTTTTTGCACCTTTCGCAAGTGCTGTTACAGCGGCTTTAGAGAGTGCGCCATAACTCATGGCTGAAATGTTAAA
>JAGVJT010000113.1 GCA_020050955.1 Legionellales bacterium
AAAAATTAAAGCATTTTTTAACGCAGTATAAAATTCATGCGTTGGACAAGGAAAACTTGCATGGTCATCCCATTCAAATTTATCGAAACAAGCAAAAACTTGTACATGATTCATTACTCCTTGTGGGAGAAATTGCAGGTTGTGTTGACCCCTTAACAGCAGAGGACATTCGTCCTTCAATTAAAAGTGGCTATTTAGCTGCGTCTGTTTTATCGGAGGCACTCATTTTGAATCAGCCGCTGAAACTGAAAAAATATAATGCGTTGTTTCATAAGAAAATAGGTAAAGATTATCGGTTTGCACGCATCGTTCTTTATTTCATGCATCGTTATCCTCAATCAACATTACGTATGCTTCAATCATCGAGTGCTGTGAATTGTTTTATGCAAGTTTTCTCTGGGAAATCAACTTATCGTGCACAGTTATCGTTAAAGCGCTTAGGGCGATTAGCCAAAAACGCTATCTTCAGTAAAGTGAGCGCATGAAAACAACAAAGCCGCCATTAACGATTGCGCAATTTGCGCGAGAGCTGCTAAGGCCTTATCGGGGTTATCTTGTCGCATTCATGATGATTGGGTTGTGTTGGGCATTGGTTAATACGGCTTTGCCTTACGTTCTCAAAATGATCATCGATCATGTGGTTTCGTTTCAGCGTGATAAGACGTTTGTGTTTGCAAGTATTCAAAACGATATTGTTGTGTATGTGCTGCTTTGGATGCTTTTGTGTTTTAACATGCGTCTTTTGGACTGGACGAAGCTAAAGTTATTTCCGAGCCTTCGCGAAGATAGCATGAATAAAATGTTTGATTATCTTGGTCAACATTCTTATCACTATTTTCAAAATAATTTTGCAGGGAGCTTGATTAATAAAGTTCTCGACATGCAAGGTGGTATGGTTGATATTTTGACCATTCTTGATGACGTATACGCGCAATGCCTTGGGTTAATCGTCGCGGCTGTCACATTGTTTTTTGTTCACCCTGTGTTTGTTTTTATTTTAATGGCATGGGTGAGTGTCTTTCTTATCATTGCATTGGTGTTTGTAAAGCCTATTGCTGGCTTATCACATGCTTTCGCACAAGCGCGAAGTTCTGTGGTGGGTAAGATGGTGGATAGCATTAGTAACATTGTGAATGTACGCTTATTTGCACGTCATGCGTATGAAAATGAAGGTATTCGTCGTGTTGTTGCCGATGCAGTTGCAAAAGACAGAAACATGCAAAAAAGTATCATCTGCATGCGGTTATTTTGGGATGCTAGCATTATTATTTTGCTTGCCAGTAATCTTTGGATGTTAGGCTCAATGTATAGCCAAAACTTGATTACCGTGGGTGATTTTAGTTTTGTCATGAGCATCTCGATTAGTATTTTATGGAATCTTTGGTTTGTTGCGGGACAATTTGTCGCTTTTTCCGAGCAAGTTGGTAAATGCAATCAAGCGTTATCGATCATGCATGTACCCCACGACATTGTTGATGCAGCGAGCGCAAAAAGTCTTCATATTCATCACGGTATGATTGAGTTTCGTGATGTTAGTTTTAGTTACCCCAAATGTGCGCCGCTTTTTGAACATAAAAATGTTTGTATTCAAGCAGGTGAAAAAGTTGGTTTGGTTGGTTTTTCTGGAAGTGGTAAAAGTACGTTTGTGAACTTAATGCTTCGTTTGTTTGAAGTTGACGCTGGCGCAATTTATCTTGATGATCAATCGATAGCCGAAGTGACTCAGCAATCATTACGTGAAAACATTGCGTTGATTCCACAAGACGTCTCGCTTTTTCATCGAAGTCTTATGGATAATATCCGTTATGGTAACGTTGATGCAACGGATGATGAGGTGATAGAAGCTTCTAAAAAAGCACATTGCCATGAATTCATTGCGGCACTGCCTGAAGGATATGAGTCTTTAGTGGGTGAGAGAGGCGTGAAGCTATCAGGAGGTCAACGTCAGCGCATTGCTATTGCGCGCGCGATGTTAAAAAATGCACCCATTCTTATTTTGGATGAGGCAACATCTGCATTGGATTCTGTGACAGAAAAATACATTCAAGATGCTTTGCATGCGTTGATGAAGGGCAAAACGACCATTGTCATTGCGCATCGCTTATCAACGCTCGCCGAAATGGATCGTATTTTAGTGTTTGAGCGTGGGCATATTATTGAAAGCGGCATGCATCATGATTTAATTCAACAAAAAGGCCATTATGCGACCATGTGGCACATGCAAGCTGGTGGCTTTTTACCTGAGCATGCTGTGTCATGATTTAATGGATAGATACTCCTGATGAATAGCGTGCAGAATAGCGGCGACGTCCATGCCTTTAACAGGCCAACATCTTGTTTTCCAACACGCCCAACCTAGCGCACGCAGCCAGGTGTGTTTATCTAATTGCAACGTGTTTTTGAAAGTCACACGACTTTCTTGGGATAAAAAATTCCAAGCAATGACAAGGTCGCAGGCGGGATCACCAACAGCAAGTTGACCAAAATCAATAATCGCTTTGAGATGTCCATTTTCTACCAAAATATTGCCGATGGCTAAATCACCATGCACCCAAACAGGTTTTTTTTCCCAGCGTGAGGCAAGTGCATCTTGCCATAATGCCTGTGTTAATGCTTTTTCATTTGAGTTTTTTATATGAAATATCGCATGCTGCATTTCTTTATCATAGATATGCAGCTCACCTCCACGATAAAAATTATGTGCACCACTTTTGGGACCATTGGAGGCATCAATCGCGTGAAATTCGTTTAAAAATAAAGCGAGCTCTTTTGCAAATTGATTTTTATCGGGAATGACAGCATCCGATGCTGTTTCACCCGTAACCCACTGATTAATGACCCAATGCCATGGGTAATCGGTTGAAGGTTCTCCGAGAGCCACAGGTGTCGTAATGGTTGTGGTTAGTTGTTTTGAAAGAATAGGAAGCCATTGAAATTCTTTTAAAATAGGTGGTGCATGCTCTGCATCTCGAGGAAGCCTTATTAGCATGTTTTCACCCAAACGAAATGTGTAATTATCCCAACCTGCATTGGCTAGTGCATGAATAGGAAGTGATGAATAGTGCGGAAATTGTGATTGAATGAGTTTTGTGACCAATGCAATGGTTATCATCGTGTTTTTCAATGATTACTGTGATAAATGTTATAACTGGCTTTTGTAGAAAATACCAGTGCATGAACACGGCAAGAACGTTACTCTTGCATTTGCATGAGAAAATACAGAAAATTGGCGCATTAGCATCAATGGATTATTTCAATGCCACCTAAAGTCAACCCATTAACAGCTATTTTAATGCCAAAAAAACGCCCCAAAAGAAGTGCACCTGAAGATAATGCATCTTCAAAGCCTCGAAAAAAGAAACAAACAGATAGCTCATCAGCAAAACCTCAAAAAAAACGTACCGAGATGGTTGAGCATATTGCCGCCAAAGGTGATTTGCGAGAAGCGTTTACGCGCGCTGACTTTGCTTTATTGTCCCTTAATGAGTTTGGACGATACGCGCATTCAAACAGTAGACGAATTGGTCATGGTGTCATGACACAAGATGCATCAGGGCAGCGTTATGCGGCGCAATATGCACTGCCACCGGCAGAAGAAGCTGACATAGAAACCTCTGAGATTTGCCAGTTAACACAATTTAAACAAGTAAAACGTGGCTCTCATTTCTTTTTTGCTGCAAAAGACGCGACTGGCAAAACATTCGTATCTCGGCGTAGTCATAAGCAACATGATAGCTCAGGTAATGAAATCGAAATTGCCTATTTTTCTGAACGTGAAGATTTTGATGACGATGACATGAGTGATGATGTCGATGTGTTTGAAGGGCAACCTTTTGTGACAAAAGGTGGTAGAGAATTGACCTTAGATGCGCACTCGATTGCTGTTCGTGAGCAACAAACGTCTCGAGGACGCTCTCAAAATAAAGTCATGGCAAAAGATGGGAAAGATCACTCTGCGCGTGATGAATATGAGGATTTTTTTGAACGTCACAAAGATACGTTTTCACCTGAATTACAAGCTATTTTTAAGCGTGCATTTACAGCTGATAAAAATAGTCATGCAGACAGTCAATTCCGACCAGAGTGGCTCCATGCTTATGGATTCTCGTTATTTCCTGAAGGAGAAGATCCGCAAACGCGTGATAATTTAGGTGCAGCCGGTAAATGGGTGAACACTGAAATGATGATTTTGGAGCGCATTGCAAAATGGTTTGAGCTGGCGTTTGCGGATCATACTGTTGTAAAAATTAAAGCTCTGTTTGACATGCTCACGGACTCCGACATTATTCGTAAAATTAGATTTGAAGTTAGTATTGAAGGCCAAGGTTTTTTCACACGATTTATCCAGGAGTTATATCCTTTTCAAGAAAGCCCTGTTTTTCATAAACCAAGTGATTTGGCGCAAGCTGTTGGTATTACTCAAGCACAACTCAATGGTGAGCAGCCTTTTTTAATTGAATCCGTTGCTCAAATAGAGGAAGCTTATGTGCCTCGTGTTTGGCAAGATGTTCCTCAAACATTAGAATCAAGAGTGGAGGGACGCACGGACATACAAGTTCTGACTATTCTTGACCTTGAAACCACTAAACTAGATTATCGGACAGGTAAAATCACTGAAATAGGCCTTATCTCAGTTTATGTTCATCCAGAAGATGGTATTTTAGGTCTGAAATGTCAATATCAAGGATTGGAAGACCCTAAAGAGCCTTTATCCGAAGATATCATAAAAATCACTGGACTCACGGATGAAATGTTAGCTGGAAAATCCATTGATTGGGCCTATGTTTTAGAAGTATTGCGTGAAACAGATTACCTTGTTTGCCACAACAGCGCGTTTGATCGCAAGTATTTAGAGTCTGCAACACCTGATTTTATTCAACAACACATTCGGCAAATGCGTGTTGGCTGTACG
>JAGVJT010000170.1 GCA_020050955.1 Legionellales bacterium
GGTCCAAATACAATACCAATTCTGGCAGTTCCTAACGATTGAAAAGAAAACAAAGCTACTAAAATCACGCATGTAATCGGAACAACCCAGTGCGATAAACTGGGTAACACCACATTGAATCCTTCCACTGCACTAATCACAGAGATAGCTGGTGTTAACATGCCATCACCTAACATCAATCCGGCACCAAGAATACCAATGATAAAAAATAACCCTGAATGCAACCCACGATGAGGCTTAAGAAGCGCTAACAACGCAAGTACGCCCCCTTCTCCTTCGTTATCAGCGCGAAACAAAAGAAATAAATATTTCATGGAAATTAACAGTGTCAACGACCAAAAAATAAGGGATAAGATACCAAGAACGTCTACCAAACTAATGGGTAATCCTTCCAGGGCGACTTTCATGGCATACAACGGGCTTGTGCCGATGTCACCATAGACAATTCCTAACGCCGCTAATGTTAAAGAAAAAAATGAGTTTTTCTCAAGTTTATCTGGTTCACTCAAGGCAAACATCCTTGTTGCTATCACGAAATACTACACGCAGAATAACAGTCACATTCTAGCAATGCAATTTTATGGCCTTGTAACATTGCGAAAAATAGATGAATCCTGAATAATGGAAATTAAATGTCATTTGAATATTATACGTTACATGAGGAGCAACAATGTCAGCACGAACCATCAAACACCTAGCATGCCTAGGGCTTTTACCATTGATGTTAACGAGCTGCTATCGCCCCCCCTTTAATGATTTCAAACCAGACCCACGTCCAATTGGCCCAAGTTCTATTTCACCTCAACTTCGAGAAAAAGCCATTGTTCAACAATTACGTCGTCAAGCCATTGAATTTATTCAATATGGTGATCAGCGAACTTTATTAATTCCAACCGATCGCTATTTTGTTTTTGACACACCTCATTTAAATGACATTTGTTATGCGGGCTTGAATAATATTGTTCAGCTCATCAAGGGTCGCGCTTACTGCACTATTTATGTGGCAGGATTTAGCGATAATGTCGGCACGCGTTATCATAAAGATAAACTCTCTCAAGCACGAGCGGAAGCTATGTTAACGTTTTTATGGGCAAATAATATCCCTGCAGAATCCTTAAAAGCAGAAGGTTACGGCGAACAACACGCCATTGGCGATAATCATTTTATTCATGCAAGTGCGTATAATCGACGCTTAGAAATTCAATGGACATTAAAAGATCCTAAATTAAAATGCCCAGAAACATCTGGTTTAATTCCTGCCGAAATGATGACAAAATAAATGGCAAGAACCATCACAATGTACGTATAATGATACGAAATCATTGATGAATGTCATTCTGTTGTGGTTATGAAAAAACAAAAACCATTTCTCAAATGGGCTGGCGGAAAATACCGTTGTTTACATCATATTTTACTGTCATTGCCTAAAGCATCACGTCTTATCGAGCCATTCACAGGCTCAGGCGTTGTATTTTTGAATGCCGTTTATCAAGACTACCTACTTGCAGAAGACAACCTTGATTTAGTCTCATTGTACAAACACATCCAACAGGAAGGCGTCACATTTATTGATTTGTGTGAATCATTTTTTTTAAGCACAAATAATTGTGCCACACAATACTACGCTTTTCGTAATGCGTTTAACCAAAGCCAAGACTCAAGACAGCGAGCTGCTTTATTTTTATACCTTAATAGACACGGGTATAATGGATTATGCCGCTATAATCTTAAAGGAAAATACAATGTTCCTTTTGGTCGCTATAAAAAACCTTATTTTCCTCAACAAGAATTGTTGTTATTTCATCAAAAAAGTCAGCACGCGACGATCATGCATGCCGATTTTCGATTAACATTTAACCAGGCAAAACCAGGTGATGTTATTTACTGTGATCCACCTTATGCACCACTAACACAAACCAGTAACTTCTCTTCTTATACACACAAAAAATTTGGCGAAGAAGAGCAAATTATACTCGCAACACTCGCTAAAGATGCAGCAAATAGAGGCATTACCGTCGTTGTGTCTAACCACGACACACCCTTCACACGGCATCATTATCAACACAGTCATATACACACTTTTTCAGTGAGACGTAGCATTAGTTGCAACGGCGCAGAGCGTCCGATGATAAAAGAGCTGATTGCCGTTTTTAAATAAATACACCCAACCTTTATGCACTGTAGTGACGCCAGTGAATCACTGTTGCTACATCTCAACGTCACAAACTGCACATGATTTTCATTTAAAAACGATCTGCACTCGCTTGCATCCAGTATTTAGAAAAACTCTCAGGAATATTATGTCCGAGTAATTGTCCTGGTTGTAAATACTCGTATATTTCATTCAAAGGCTTACTAACATTTGGTGCCACACGACGTACAAGCTGATCTGGTGATAATTCACTTGGATTTTTCAAACCCATTGCACCCACTATTTCTAAGAAACTCTCTATTGTATGCTTATGAAAATGCGCCACTCTCTCTCGTTTGTCTTCCACGACCAAGCCCCGCTGCAATCGTTTATTTTGTGTTGCAAC
>JAGVJT010000133.1 GCA_020050955.1 Legionellales bacterium
GAACCGATTACACTGACTAATGGGTTTTATCAATGCGCACTTCCTAAAACAACCTGTCATTTAATCATGTTACGCATGAATAAAGACGCTAATATTGTCCCCAAAATGCAACTCGGACATCATGGATTTAGCTTACGATTATCAGACGAAAAATCCATGCGCGAAATTTATCATACAGACGCAACACTTGAATTATCTATTTGCCAACTTTAGTGATAGCATTCGAGCATACCAAGAAATCTCTCGCGCGATGCTGCTCGAGATGACGTAAGGGCGATAATGTCATCTCGAACAGCGACGGGCGATTTCAAGGACGATTATCATCCGCCCCTTTGCTCACAGAAGGTAGAAAATCTTTTCGATCTAATCCCATCGCAACAGCAAGTGCACCTGCGACATAAATAGAGGAATAAGTACCAACAACAATGCCGATAATAAGCGCTAACGAAAAACCATGAATCGTTTCACCACCATAAACAAACAATGCAACGACCACAAATAGTGTTAAAACAGAGGTCATGATGGTTCGAGACAATGTTTGGTTAATGGAAATGTTCATGATTTCTACCGGTGTAGCTCGACGAATTTTCACAAAATTCTCACGTACACGATCAAAAACAACAATCGTGTCATTAAGTGAATAGCCAATAACCGCCAAAAGTCCTGCCAATGCTTTTAAGTCAAATTCAATATGAAACATTGCAAATATACCTAAAATCAAAATAGGATCGTGCACCAGCGCCACAGCTGAGCTAAACGCTAAACGATACTCAAAACGCAAAGCGATGTAGATCATGGTCGCTAATAATGACACAACAATCGCTAAAGCACCTTTTGTTGCCAACTCAGCACCCACTTGAGGGCCGACGTAATCAACACGCTGCTTCACAGCACCAGGTAACGCACGCATCACAGGCTCTACAAGCGAGGCTTGATCTTGGCCTTTACGAGGAGCAATGCTAATAAGTACATCGTTCGATGCACCATAACGAATAACTTGTGCCTCTTTAAAACCAATGCTGTACAACTGCTCGCGAATTGCATCCAAATCCGCTGCTTGAGGATAGGTCACCTCAATTTGAGTACCACCAGTAAAATCCAATCCCCAGTTAAGCCCATTCATGCCTAATGCCATTATCGACACAATGAAAATTAAGGCAGATAACATTGCAGTCCATCGCCGAGCGCCCATAAAATCAACATTAGATTTCGGATTAAAAAACTCCATACAAGCTCCCTTCGAATTAAATACCAATCGATAATTGTTTAACGGTTCGATTACCATAGATAGCATTCACCATGGCCCGAGTATACGTTACAGCTGTTAACATCGACGTTAATAGTCCAAGTGATAACGTGACGGCAAAACCTCGAACAGGCCCCGTTCCCACTGAAAACAACACAACACCAACGATAAATGTTGTAATATTCGCATCTAAAATGGTTGCAAACGCACGCTCATAACCTGCATAAATGGCAGCTTGCGGCGATAAACCTGCTCTAAGCTCTTCGCGAATACGTTCATTAATAAGAACGTTTGCATCGACGGCCATCCCGACTGTAAGCACGATACCTGCGATACCTGGTAATGTTAATGTCGCACCAAGAAGTGATAACAGAGAACACAAAAACAGAAGGTTCAACAATAATGCAATGTTTGCGATCACACCGAATAATCGATAATACACAAGCATTAACACAAGAATGAGCCCCATCCCGACTTCGAGTGACACAATGCCACGATGAATGTTCTCTTTACCAAGTGTTGGCCCTACTGTGCGCTCTTCAATCGGATAAATAACCGTTGGCAGTGCGCCTGCCCGCAACAGCAACGCTAAATTACTAGCTTCTTTAGAATCAGTCATGCCTGTGATTTGAAAACGATTCCCTAACGCGCTGTTAATCACAGGTGCACTAATCACGCGCTCCTCTCGATGCGTCACACGTTCAGAACCTTTTTCTGTGGCTTGCATGACAGTTTTAGATTCAACATAGACAATAGCCATGCGTTTTCCAATATTATCACGCGTCACTTTGGTAAAAAATGTTTCACCTCCGCCGCCTAATTGAATTTGTACCGCAGGACTTGCTGTTTCTTGATCAAAACTTGACGTTGCACTTGTGATCGAGTCACCACTTAATACCACTTGGCGCTTTAACAAAATAGGCTCGCCGTTGATGGTGTATAATTTTGTATTCATAGGCACGACGCCTGTTTGTTTTGCAACAAGCGGATCATTATCTTGATCAACCAAATGAAATTGCAACGTTGCCGTACCGCCTAAAATTTGATTCGCACGCGCAGCATCTTGTATGCCAGGCAAATCAACCGCGACACGTGTCGCACCTTGTTGTTGAACAACGGCCTCTCCCACACCCAGCTCATTCACGCGTTTACGCAAAATACTCATGGTTTGTTCAATAGTATTTTGACGAATCGCATTTAATTCTGTCTCACTCAATTGAACAAGAAGCGACGATGCATCTTTTGGCGCTGTTAAGATCAAATCCGACGAACGTTGTTTTAATGCATTCATCGCTTCATCACGCAGTACATCTGTTTTAAACCCAATATCAATACCTTTATTGGCAACATAACGTAGTCGCGAATAACGAACACTTGCTTCTCGAAGATCTTGTCCCAATGATTTCATCAATCCTTCGTAACGACGATTAATGACATTATCAATGTCAACTTCAAGCAAAAAATGCACGCCACCGCGAAGATCTAAACCTTGTTTCATCGGCTCAGCACGAATGGAAGTTAACCAAGAAGGTGTTGACGGCAAAAGGTTTAATGCAACGGTATAATCTGCACTGAGTGATTTTTTAAGCACATCTCGAGCATGCAGCTGCTCGTCTGTCGAAGAAAACCGTAATTCCACTTGCTCATCATGCGTGCTCATTTTTATAAAAGGCACGTGCGCATCATCGAGTAATTTTCTTACATTTAAAACAAGCGTTTTTAAATCAGCAGGTGTTGTTGTAGCAGATGAAATTTGTACGGCAGGTTCTTCACCGTACAAATTCGGGATTGCATAAATTAATGCGACAACAGCAAGCAAGAAAAGTAATATGTTTTTCCACATGGGATATTTATTCAACATAATGTATCTCATTCATCCTTTTGAGTGGCGTTTAAAGTGCTTTTAATGTGCCTTTAGGCAAAACAGCACCAACAGCGCTACGCTGCAAACTTACATCCACGCCAGCCGCTAAACTTATTTTAATGAATTGTTCATCCAAACTGACAACTTTACCCAACAAACCACCACTTGTGACAATCTCATCACCAACTTGTAATTTACCAATCAAATCTCGATGTTCTTTAGCACGCTTATTTTGTGGACGAATCAACATGAAATAAAACAAAATAAAAATTGCGGCAATCATGATCATCGAAAATGTACCGTCTTGTGCAGCTGGAGTCGCTGCCGCATCAGCCCATGCATTGCTAATTAAAAAACTCATGTTTTCTCCAAACGTAACAGGTTAACATCAAGCCACCCGAACCAGGTCGCCACAGTAGCGTGACATCATATCGATATTTCAATCGACCGTAAATGCGATTTTTCATGGAATCAAAAAATCCATTTCTTAAGAAACGCTTAAAGCAGCATTACTTCTTTAAAATAACGCATGCTTCAAGGTATACTCACGATTTATTGTTCAACTCGATTGTTTATGTCAAAACATCTCACTCTTTTAATGGCACAAATTAACCCTACCGTGGGTGACATTGACATCAACACCAATAAAATCATTCAAGTCATTGAGCAACACCAACAAACACACGACGTGATCGTCTTTCCTGAACTTGCCTTAACCGGTTATCCACCGGAAGATTTATTACTACATGCGTCTTTTTTTAGTCGCATGCAATCAGCACTTGAACGGATTCGCGCGCATGTTGATGCATGTCATGTTTTAATTGGACATCCTGAGCATGACGGTACATTTTGCTATAACACCGCAAGTCTTTTTTATCAAAAAAAACGTCTTGCCCACTATCACAAGCAAGCATTACCAAATTATGGTGTGTTTGATGAAAAACGTTACTTTAAACCAGGCACCTCCTCTCCATGCATTGTAACAATTAAAGATCATCGTGTCGGCGTATGCATTTGCGAAGATGTTTGGGATGCGGCACCTGTGGAACAGGTCATTCAAGCGCAAGCCACCATCATGCTATGCCTTAATGCCTCGCCTTTTGACGAACAAAAACAAGCACAACGAGAACAGCTCTTACAAACGCATGCAAAACGTGGATTAACCATTGTGTATGTTAATTTGGTTGGCGGACAAGATGAACTTGTTTTTGATGGCCAATCACTCGCTTATGATGCCAAAGGCAACTTATTTGCAAGATCACCTGCTTTTAAAGAACATTTACAAACAATCACCTGCCCTCCAAATACAATCAGCTCAGAGCAAATTACACCAGCTCTTCAGCGAGAAGCATTACTTTATCAAGCCTTATGCTGTGGGCTTCGTGATTATGTTCGTAAAAACAATTTTCCAGGTGTTTTATTAGGGCTGTCTGGTGGTATTGATTCAGCACTAACACTAGCGATTGCAGTAGATGCCTTAGGCCCTGAAAACGTACATGCAGTAATGATGCCATCCCGCTACACGGCGGACATGAGCATGGAAGATGCATTAACGCAACTTCATGCCATGGGTGTGACTCAACACACAACACTTGCTATTGAACCTATATTTGAAACACTCTTACATACATTAACACCTGCTTTTGAACAAAAGCCCGCCGATATTACTGAAGAAAATTTACAAGCGCGCATTCGTGGTGTCTTGCTCATGGCGCTCTCCAACAAACACGGCAAACTCGTATTGACAACCAAGATCGGAAGAGC
>JAGVJT010000020.1 GCA_020050955.1 Legionellales bacterium
AAAATAGCCTTAACCGACGTGGATTAGATCACGTTATGTTTGTGAAAATTGCAAGCACAGCCGTGTCTGCACTTTTGTTAGGCCTTGATCATGATGGTGTAATGCGCGCATTGTCTCTTGCGTTTGTGGATGGACAGAGCTTGCGTACTTATCGTCATGCTCCTAATGCCGGCTCACGAAAATCATGGGCCGCAGGCGATGCAACGGCACGTGCCGTTCGGTTGGCATTGATTGCACAAACAGGTGAAATGGGCTATCCCAGCGCATTAACAGCACCCAAATGGGGTTTTTATGATGTATTGTTTCAAGGCAAGGCATTTGAATTTCAGCGTTCTTACGGCAGTTACGTGATGGAGAATGTGTTATTTAAATTGTCTTATCCTGCAGAATTTCATGCACAAACGGCGGTTGAGTGTGCGGTTAAACTTCATCCAGAAATTCGTGATGTGCATGCCTTAGAGCGTATTGAATTAACAACGCATGAATCTGCGATTCGAATCATTAGCAAGCAAGGCGCATTGCATAATCCCGCTGATCGTGACCATTGTTTACAGTACATGGTTGCTGTTGCATTACTGACTGGGAATTTGCGTGCAGAAGACTATGAAGACGATGTGGCTTCTCACCCAGATATTGATGCGTTGCGTGCAAAAATGCATGTTAAAGAGTCAGTGCAATTTTCAAAGGATTACCTTGACCCTGAGAAACGAACGATTGCAAATAGCATTCAATTATTCTTCAACGATGGTCGTAAGAGTGAGTGTGTGACTGTTGAGTACCCAATTGGGCATCGTCGCCGTCGCCAAGAAGGTATTCCCGTGTTACTTGAAAAATTTAAACGCCATCTTCTAACGCGGTTTGATAAGCATCATGTTGAGTGTATTGTGTCGTTTATGACAGATACAGCACAATTGATGACTCAATCTGTTCCTGATTTTATGGATTTATGGTGTGTGAAGGCTTAAAAACGCTAAAACCATGTCCCGTGGCTTGTCCGCGGGATCCATGGGGAAGCGTGGATAAACCACGACATGTTGGCAATTTGGCGTGAAATGCCAATAGACTTTACTTTAATCACGAAAATTATCAAATTGTAACGGAATTTTAATCTCTGATTTTTTTAACAGCGCAATGCTTTCTTGCAAATCGTCACGATTTTTTCCTGTCACACGAACTTTATCACCTTGAATTGACGCTTGAACTTTAATTTTGCTGTCTTTTAATTCTTTGACGATGAGTTTTGCAGTGGGTTGGTCGATACCTTGTTTAAATGTCATGGTTAATGAGTACATTTTACCACTGTGCACAGGCTCATCCTCCATGTCCACACCAGATGCGTCTAAGCCTCGTTTAGTACAATGGTTACGAAACATGTCTTCTAATTGTCGGACTTGAAAATCAGATTCTGTTTTAAGGGTGACGGCCAATTTGTCGGCTAATGTGACGCTTGCTTCAATACCACGAAAATCAAAGCGTGTTGAGAGCTCGCGCGTGGTATTTTCGACGGCGTGGCGTAATTCAACTTCATTTATTTCTGAAACGACATCAAAGGATGGCATATTCGGATCTCCTCTATGCAAATGAGGTTATTTTACAAGGTAAATGCTTGTTCGTACATGAGAGATTTTTTATGCTGAATAAGGCATGAAACGAAAGAGTAATTGTCAATGTGTTTTAATTATGCAATAATTTCAGATTACTTTTTAAATATCATTCATAATGTTAAAAAAATCGATGAAATATCAATTGAAAGCGCAGGCACATGCATTAAAACCTGTGATTTTAATGGGCTCAAAAGGCTTAACGGAAGCACTGATTCAAGAAACTGATTGCGCTTTGTTAGCTAACGAACTTATTAAAATTAAATTAACGGGCGTTGAACGTGAAGAAAAACAAGTGGTTCTTGATACTATTTGCGAGGCACTTCACGCCGAGTTTGTTCAATTAGTCGGTAATATTGCAACCATTTATCGCGCGAAGCCGGAAGAAAAGAAAGTTGTTGTCCAAACCAATACACGCGCACGTGCATCTCAACCAACGCGCTCATCCGCGCGCTCAATTACAAAGCGTGCTGGTGTGAGCACACATCGACGTGGCTCTAGTCGTCCTTAATTTTTGCCTGGCATGCATGATGAGCTAAAGTGCTATGATGCATGCTGTATGAAAAATATATCAAAAGACCTACAAAAAGCCATATTACGAAGCGAAGCAATGTTACCCAAGGTAAATCCACGATTAAGTAACCGCAACTTAACATACCGATAATGGGGACATAAGGCATACAAGGTGTTTTGAATGGTCGTTCAAGCATCGGTTTTTTGTAGCGTAAAACAAGCACACCTAAACACACGGTTGCAAAAGCAACTAATGTACCGATGTTTACTAGTTCTGCTAAATCTTTCAGTGGTAAGAAAGCAGCACTCGCTGCAATTAAACTGCCACAGCTGAGAATAATTCGTATGGGCGCTTTTGTTTTAGCATGCGTTTTAGCAAAAAATGATGGCAGTAAACCATCGCGAGCCATGCTCAAAAAGATACGGCTTAAACCATAAAATAAAACCAGCATGACAGTGGTTAAACCTGCTAGTGCACCAACACCAATGATGCCAGCTGCGGTTTTATACCCAATGAGCATGAGTGCATGACTGATAGGTGAGGGCACATTAAGTTGTGTGTAAGGAACGATGCCTGTAAGTAAAATAGCCACTAAGATGTAGAGAATAGTGCAAATTGCCAAAGAGCCTAAAATACCACGGGGGAGATCACGTTGGGGGTGGATGACCTCTTCTGCGGTTGTTGAAATCGCATCAAAACCGACATAAGCAAAAAAGATCAAGGATGCACCATTAAAAACGCCGGCCCATCCAAAAGGCATGAAGGGCACCCAATGCTTTGGGTTAACTGCAGTGATGGCGATGCCGATAAACAGCGCAATCACAAAAAGCTTCACGCCAACAATAACATTGTTAATACGTGCGTTTGATTTCACATCAGCAAGCAATAGTAACGTCAATGTCATTACAATAAAAAGCGATAAAACATTTAAAATGCCACCGTTTAATGGACTTTTTAAAAGAGAGGAGGAGAGATGAATGCCGGTGGCTGATAATAAATCATTGCAATAACCACTCCATCCAACCGAGACTGCTGCAATTGACATACCGTATTCTAAAAGAAGATCCCAGCCGATAATCCATGCAATCAGTTCGCCAAACCCTATGTAGGCATAACCATAAGCACTACCACAACCACCAATGGATGCTGCAAGTTCTGCATACGATAGCGCTGCACATGCACAAGCAATACCTGCTAAAAGATAAGATAATATGATGCTTGGTCCTGTTTGTGTGGCAGCGACCACGCCCGTGATGACAAAAATACCTGCGCCAATGATGGCACCAATGCCAAAAAGAATGAGATCAAGAGATGATAATCGGCGTTGAAGCAGCGGGTGCTCTTGCGATACGGTATCGATATTTTTTCGGCGCATGAGGGTTTTTATCATCATTATTATGCTCGCGATTAAATTTTTCGTTTAATATCAGCTGCAGCCATGATTTTCGTCACAATCTCTTCAATGGAATAGCGAGTTGAGTTTAGAAAAGGGATTTTCTCGTCTCGATACATGTTTTCAACTTCAATGACCTCACGTCGACATTGTTCGTTAGAAGCATATTGGCTGTTAGGTCGTCGCTCGGTTCGAATATGTTGTAAACGCGTGGGATCAATGGTGAGTCCAAACAATTTATGGCGATAGCGCTTCAAATGCTCAGGGAGTTTGAAGTGTGTTAAATCATCTTCTGTAAAAGGGTAGTTTGCTGCGAGTATGCCAAATTGTAATGCCATGTATAAACAACTGGGTGTTTTCCCACATCGAGAGACACCGATTAAAATGATGTCTGCTTCTTCATAGCCTTTTGTTCTAACACCATCATCGTGTGCTAATGCAAAGTTAATGGCCTCAATGCGCTGATCATAAGAAGCAGTGTTGGCGACGCTATGTGTTCGACCAACGGTGTAGGATGATTTTGTCCCAAGTTCTTGTTCTAGAGGATCAACAAATGTACTAAACAAATCTAATACACATGCATGAGCCTGTTTGATGTAAGCACTAATTTCGGGGTTTACGAGTGTGATAAAGGCAATGGGCTTGATGCCAGATAACGATATGCATGTGTTGAGCTCGTCAACCACAGCACGTGCTTTCTCCATTGTGTCGACGTAAGGGATAGTCTTTTTTTCAAAGGTAATGTTTTCAAATTGTGTCATTAAACTATTACCAAGAGATTCAACCGTAATCCCCGTTCCATCTGAAATCATAAATGCTAATCGTTTCATATTGCCCTCGTGATCAACCGTGATTGCTGTGTTTTTTAGCCAATAATCGGTCTAAATGATTGGCAAAGCATTGAATGTCTTTCGCGCTCAGTTTGTCTGGCCCGCCACTGATGGCTTGGTAGCTGCGTAATGATTCGTTCATATGACGAATGGATAAGTGTTGTTTAATATTATTGATGGAATAAAGTTCGCCTCTTGGGTTTAAGGCAAGTCCTTTTGCTGTGATAACAGCATCAGCAAACGGAATATCAGCGGTAATAACAAGATCACCAGGTTCGATGTTTGCGGTGATGTAATGATCAACCGCATCAAAACCAGAACCTACTTGATGCTTTTTAATAAAAGGTGAGATGGGCGCAGATAAGGCATGGTTGGAGATCAGCATTAAGCATGTTTGTGTGCGTATTGCCGCACGGAATAATACTGCTTTAATGGTACGTGGGCATGCATCACCATCAATCCAAATCTTCATGCCTCTCCTTAACTGGTTGCCACGGTTTCATTCAAGCTAAATCCACTTAAAATACCCGGTGTGAATGGATTAATTTGGTTGTCTGTCTTTAAAAGATAGCGCCCAGAGTTTCCATTGATTTCAAAGAGAATTTGTAAACTACTGCCATCTTGTTCATCACTCAACACATTCATTTTTTGTAATAATTTGAAAAATGCCCATGGTCCTTTTTCGTCTAGCTCATATGTTTCACCTTCAATGGACGATAACATGAGTTTTGCATTGGATTCGGGCCATGCAAAATGTGTGAATGAATCGGTATTTTGAGTGTCTCTTAGTGTTGTTCGGCCAAGTGCTAAACTTAAATGTGTCACGACAGGGTCTAATGTTAATTTTTGTAAACTAAAATCAATGCGACTTTCATTGTATTGTTTTGAAAAA
>JAGVJT010000046.1 GCA_020050955.1 Legionellales bacterium
AGCACAAGCGAGATCAAACTGCCTGTATTTGCACCAATTTTTATGCCAAGAACAATGTCAAATTATTCCCGAGAGTCGCCATATTGTTTATGGCCCGCCACTACCATTACAGCCGCAACTTATCACTATTCCCACCCCGCAACCTCCAATAACAGGAGGTTGGCGACAAGTACCCCCAATGCACTATCACGGGCATGCTCAGAGTAGGCATAGCATGTTTGGAACACCCGCAGCTATGCCACCTCAATTTAGTAACGTGGCTTGTCATTATCACCCAGATCAAGCTCGATCACCTCAGCCAGCACTTCATCTGCACACGTCTGGCATCCATGGAATGTATTCGCAGGCACCAGCGCCTTATGAGCCACCACGATTTTCTAGACAAACGAATCAACATGGACATCCAGCAGGGTATGATGCACCAAGATTTGGACCTGGGCGTTAAGCCTTCAATCACATGAATAACCCATGCATGGGTTATTCATGTCACTCCTTACTAATAAGTTTTACCATCGCATCAACAAATAATGCATCGTCATTTAAACAAGGAATCATTGTACAAACTTCCCCTCCTAAACGATGCCATTGCTCTTTTGCACGCATACCTATTTCCTCTAATGTCTCTAAGCAATCAGCAACAAACGATGGACAGACAATAACCAATCGCCTCACACCCTGTTGCATCAGCGATATTAAAATCTCATCTGTGTAGGGCTTAAGCCACGGTGTTCGACCCAGGCGTGACTGAAATGCAATGCTGTACTGTGAATCATCAAGATGCAACGTATCAGCAAGTAAACGTGTTGTTTCATAGCATTGGGCGCGATAACAAGCAGACTTCATCATGCTTGTTGAAGGACAAGCAGACTCACAAAGACGAGAGCAGCACGTGCTTGTTAAATGACGCTCAGGAATACCATGATAACTCAACAAAAGATGATCATGCCCCTCAAGGTACGGTCGAATACGCGCAGCCTGTGCTTGAATAAATTCGGGATAATCATGAAAATCTCGAATGATGCGT
The DNA here is from genome assembly GCA_020050955.1 of Legionellales bacterium. GTDB lineage: Bacteria > Pseudomonadota > Gammaproteobacteria > Legionellales > Legionellaceae > JAGVJT01. Next base: position 1,025 of record JAGVJT010000046.1, read on the forward strand.
AACGATGGCAAAAGCGGCCAATCTAACATGTGACGCATCGCAGCACTCATCGCAGAACCGGTTGCAGCCGATGAATATTGAGGAAATAACGGTAAAATCGTAATATGTTCACAATGCTTTAGCTGTGTTAATGCATGCGCAATAGAAGGATTGCCGTAACGCATACCCAGTACCACATGATGTGAATCATTTAACAAAACTTGCATGCGCATCAAAAATTGTTGACTGTTAACAAGTAACGGAGAACCTTGTTTAGTCCAAATCTCCCGATATGCATGCGTAGATGCTTTTATTCGAAACGGTAAAACAAGCATATAAACCAATGCATAACGAAGCCAGCGCGGTAAAGTCACCACACGCTTATCCATTAAAAAGACACGTAAATAACGCCAAACAGCGCGTCTTGTTGCATGATCTGGCGTGCCAAGATTAATGAGAAGAAGTCCTTTTTTCATACATTTTTTATGCATTAAATAAACATGGCTATATCATACCGCTTTATCACTTAATTACACGATAAAAAGCCGCGTTAAACGCGGCTTTTTATTTATAACACATTCATTATTGAGAAACACTGCTTTGCACACTTCCCCATGTTTTTACGCCCGCACCTTGCCTCACATCTTCAGGAAGCGCGCTTAAAGCTTGCTGTGCTGCTTGATAACTCGGGTAACTACCATATACACCTTTGTAGTATTCTTTACCATCTTGTCGGTATTTAATTTCTGCCATTCGCTCATTTTTAGGTGCTTTTTGCAATACTCCAGCAACATCGGCTGCTTTATCGCCATTCGCTAATTCAATTGTATACCCTTGTGGATTTTGATGACCAACCCATGAATTATCGCGATCTTTAAATGACGTTGGCGCTTGATAAGCATTCGTATGATAGGTATCAGGAACAACAATGTCTTTCTTCACTGTTGTAGCATCTGTTGGCGCATAAGCGCCACCATTGTCATAACCATCAGGATACAATTGCACTTCTGCATCACGATGTGTTGTGGTTGGATGATAAGATGTTGCACTTGTCGAATAAAAACTACTGCACGCTGATAAACTTGCAGCACAAAGAGTCATCCCGATTAATTTTGTTTTTGTGGTTAACATGATAGCGCCCTTATTTTAATTGTTATGGAGGCATCTCCATGATTTTTTGCTCTTTCATTGGAGTTATCTGCAAATTTTCAATAAACTTTAGCTTTTCTAAGAGAAATAATTTATGTGGACTCATCGTCGCTCAGGACAAAGCCATCAACGAGGCAATAATGACCATCGTAATGCCTATGAACGAGACCGAACACGTGTTATTCATTGCCCAGCTTTTCGGCGCCTACAACGTAAAACACAAATTTTAGGTACCGATGAAGGCGATTTTCATCGCACACGCCTCACACATTCATTAGAAGCCGCCTCCATTGGCGCAAGCATTACGCGAAGCCTCATACGAAACGAAACCTCGCCATCACTAACAGGCTTACTTCCAAACGATGATTTGATTAATACAATTTGTTTATTGCATGACATTGGTCACCCGCCTTTCGGTCATGGCGGAGAGGTCGCTTTAAACTATATGATGCGCCTTCATGGCGGCTTTGAAGGCAATGGACAAACGTTACGGCTATTAACCAAAGTTGAAAATAGTTATGGCGCATTTGGGCTTGATTTAACACGTCGAACATTGCTTGGTATTTTAAAATATCCGGTCAATCACAACAATGTGGTCGCACATCATCAATCCAATGATACAAATCCCCATCATAAAATTATTCGTATCAACGATTGGTTACCACCGAAAGCTTATTTTAACTCAGAGCAACCAGAAGTAGATTGGCTTCTTCTACCATTGAGTGATTTAGACAAAGTACTTTTTCAAACACGTTCACGCGAACCGGATGCACGCACGCATGGACACGCCACCTATCACACGCTGGATTGTTCCATCATGGACATCGCGGATGACATTGCTTATGGGGTACATGATCTTGAAGATGCGATTCATTTGCGCCTCATTCATCGCACACAATTGGATACACCTGAATGTCGTGCTCTACTCACTAACACAGCACTGTTATCCAATCACTCGTCATTGCTCGATTCGCTGTTTGATTCAACTTTACATATTCGAAAACAAGCCATTGGAGAAATGGTAAATTACTTCATCACCTCTGTGCGTATTCATGTGATCAATGAAGCCTTTGAAAATCCATTACTAAAACACAATGCGATGCTACTACCTGAAGCACGCGCACTGCTTGACTATTTCATGCAATGCATCTACACCTACGTCATTGATTCACAAGAGGCTCGTACATTTGAACATGGTGGACAAACTGTTGTGTTGCGATTATTTGAAGCCATTAGCTCAAATCCTGCGAGCTTATTAGACATTAAAAATCGTCTTCTCTTTCAAGAGGCTCATGATGATACAGGTGCACAACGTGTCATTTGTGATTACATCGCAAACATGACAGATGAATATGCTTATCGCATGCATGAGCGTTTATTTGGTTTTAATACACGGACGATTTTTGAAAGATTATAAGGTCTATCATGTTCAAAAGCAGTTAAGTACGATATATACCTAAAGCTTAAAAAATTATATGCTACACTCAATAAAACTCTAATGGGTAAAGCCATGGCCGCCACGATTTCTGCCGAAGAACAAACAGCACTGATTAAAAAATATCAGCAATTAGCAAGTTCTACTGATAATACTATCCACTATAGTCCACTGCAATTAGCTGCTCATGACGGTAATGCACCTGCTGTTATCGCATTACTTGATTGCTACCTATTACTAAAACAAAACATACTTCAACGAGAGCTTAGTTATGTGAATAATGATGATAGTGGTACACATGAAAATATTTTACATGTCGCGATAAAAAATCCTGACATTTTTCGAATATGTTGCGACGCGTTAAAATCACAGGGCTTCATCGAGGAGACGATATTAGAAGGTAACATGGATGGTGACACTATACTGCATCAAGCTATTAAACTTGGTCGCACAGATGTATTACAAATTTTAATGGACGATCCATCATTGAGTGAATGCCTTGCTACAGCCTTAAACAAACCGAATCGACACCATGAAACACCGATTGATCTAGCTCTTCGCTTAAAACAAACACAAAATTCCTAAAACGTAACTCCCCACGTCGTCCCGAGCGCAGCGAGGGATCTCCTGAATGTGGCACCACTGTCAACATAATGAAGGGTATAAAT
>JAGVJT010000006.1 GCA_020050955.1 Legionellales bacterium
CTATTTATCCAACGAGACTTATCTACAAAGCCGCTCCATGCGGATTATTAATTTATGCCGCTCGTACCAATACCAAACCATTGGTTATTATGTTTCTCTTTTAGCACAAGCACGCGATCACCGCGCCATTCCATCGGTTTTGAATATCCAAGATGTGCTCAATGCGAGCCTACCAAAACAAATTTCTCATGAAATTGACGAGGAAATTCAGCACAGTTTACAGGAAATTAAAGGCGAGCATTTTATATTAAGCCTTTATTTTGGCCAAAACATGGCAAAACGACACGCCTCTCTTGCAAAAAAACTACATGGTTTGTTCCCTTTGCCCTTAGTGCGTTTTACCTTTGAGAAGAAAAAACGTTGGGTTGTCAAAAAACTAAGTATTCTTGAATTTAGTAATATTGCAGACACACATCACGATTTTATGCAGCAAGCGGCAGAAAGTTTTTTATCTAAAAAAAGATTTCATCAATGGCGTAAAAAACAACGCTTTCATGATTTGGCGATTCTTATTGATCCAACCGAGCCTAATGCACCTTCTGATAAAAAAGCGCTTGACATGTTTGCTAATATCGGTGAATCCATGGGGCTTAACGTTGACTTTATTGACAAAAATGACGCTAAATCGTTAGGCGAATACGATGCTTTGTTTATTCGAGCCACAACTGCCGTTGATCATTTCACCTATCGTTTTGCACGACGCGCAGCACAAGAAAATTTAGTGGTGATTGATGATCCGCAATCCATTGTGAGATGCACCAATAAAGTTTATTTAGCAGAACTCATGCGAAGCCATCACATTCTAACGCCCGAAACATTGTTTATTAGTAAATACGATGAAACATTGCCGCCTATTAAATTTCCATGTGTGTTAAAAAAACCAGACAGTGCTTTTTCGCAAGGCGTGATTAAATTAGAAGACATGAAATCCCTACAGAAGGCATTAGTGCAGTTCTTCAAAACATCTGATTTAGTTTTACTTCAATCGTTTATCCCAACCGAATACGATTGGCGAATTGGTATCATTGACCATAAACCTTTGTTTGCTTGCCGTTATTACATGGCCAAAGATCATTGGCAAATCTACAACTGGAGTTCTCCTGATGAAACAGAAGGTAATTTTGACACCATTCCACTCGATAAAGTCCCTGAAGGAGTGATAAAAACCGCGTTAAAAGCGACACGCTTGATTGGTGATAGTTTGTATGGCGTTGACCTTAAAAGTCATGGCGACAAGCATTATGTCATTGAAGTCAATGATAATCCCAGCATTGATTTTGATATTGAAGATCAATTAGTTGGTGAAACACTCTATCAAGACATCATGTCTGTTTTTTTACAACGCATTCGAAGGAAACATGGTTATGCCTAAAGCGTTTTCTCTTTTTTCTGTTGTCGGCATTGAAATTGAGTACATGATTGTTGATAAGATCACCTTAACTGTTCAAGCAAAAAGCGATGAGCTATTACGTGCACTTGCGCATGATGAGCAAGTCAATGAAGTTTCTATCGGCGACATTGCAGTGAGTAATGAACTCGTGATGCATGTTATTGAACTCAAAAATGATGGCCCCCGTTCCCCCAATGATCCAATTTCAAATCACTTTTATGATGCCATTTTAAAACTACAGCCACTTCTTGACGCGCGGCATTTATGTTTACTACCAACAGGCGCGCATCCATGGATGAATCCTCATCGTGAAACTGTTCGCTGGCCACATGGTAATCATGATATTTACCGACAGTACGACGCAATTTTTGATTGCAAAGGTCATGGATGGGCAAATCTACAAAGCATGCATGTCAATCTTCCTTTCGCGAATGACGAAGAATTTGGGGCACTCCACAACACCACACGTCTACTATTACCGTTATTGCCAGCATTAGCTGCAAGTACCCCTTTCTTGGATGGTAAACCAACAACGCTCCTTGATTCTCGATTATCGTTTTATGAAAGCAATCAGCGAAAAATTCCATCCATCGCCGGCCAAATTATTCCTGAGTTTGTACAGACCAAAGCTGCTTATCACGATGAGATTCTCACTCCCATGTACCGCGACATCGCACCGTATGATCCAAAAGCTATTTTACAAGAAGAATGGCTCAACTCTCGCGGTGCCATGGCTAAATTTGATTATGGTGCATTAGAAATTCGTATCATTGATTCGCAAGAATGTGTCAAAAGCGACATCGCCATTGCACGAGCCATCCATGCTATCTTAAAAAGCTGGTGTGAATCAGGCTACTACCCAATACCGCCTAACATTGAAACACGTGCATTAAAAATGATTTATGATCAAGCCATTCATCAAGGGTTGGCGACCGTCATTGAGAGTTCTACCATCTTAGAGGCGTGGCAGCTTCCCAAACGCATCATGACCACACGTGAAGTGTGGTCTCATTTGATTGAACGAGTCAGTCACGACCTAACGCATGATGATCAGCATGCGCTAGAACATATTTTACGCCACGGAAACTTAAGCGAGCGTCTACTAAAAGCGTGCCGTTATGATTATACACACACCACGTTAGCACACGTTTATCACCGTCTGGCACAATGCTTATTAACTAACACGCCATTTACGCCATGAATAAGCCTATTGCCGTTATTTTAAGTTGCGAACATGCCGTCAACACTGTTCCCACTAACT
>JAGVJT010000141.1 GCA_020050955.1 Legionellales bacterium
CACAGCATTAGCAGAAGCAAGCAACTGCTGTTCTGTATAAAGATAAGGAGCTGCAAGCCCAAGTGGGCTCGGTACACCATTCACAAGTGCACGCGCTTGGTTGACCAACGCCAATGTGCCTGCAAATAATGGCGATGCTAAACTCGTACCACCATATTGGCAGTAACCACTTGGTTTATTACACCCAGCCTGACTGTAAATCAAAAGACCTGTAAAAGGATCACCTAACATACCAACGTCAGGGAGCGCTCGATGATTATATTCCCCCACAGAGCCCTGTTCATAACCGCCGGCCGTATAGCTCGCAATCGACTGTTGCCACGAAGGTAGTGCGTAATATTGGCTAATTCCACCACCACTTCCCCCCCAGAATAAATTGTCAACCACACTCCCCCAACCGGACTCAAATGCATAATTCCATTGCGCATCCACAAATAAGCTGCTCGCACCCACCGCCGTCACATACGGTGAACTTGCAGGATAATTCACTGACAATCGTCCAGGGCCTGGATCGGGTGGATTACCACAACTGGACATGGCATTAACATTATCACCACAATCACCCGTTGAAACACCCACACTGATGCCCTGCATCGCCGCTAATTGTAATGACGACTCTAAGGGATTATCTCCTGACATTTCTTGCGCACCCCAGCTATTGGTGATTACGCGTGCATTCAAAAAACCCGCAAACACACCATTTTGACTAATAATTGTGTGAATCACTTCCGCTAAAGAAGCTTCTAAATTACCGTCCCCAGTGTCCAAAACCAAAGCAACATTCGCACCTGGTGCAATGGTGTGAGATGACTCCAAATCTAATGCAATTTCACCTTCCCAACCTGTCGTTTGGCACGAACTGGTGTAAGTACTACCATCCGAATTAACCACTTTAAAAGTGCTATCATCCAATAATCGAATATGATTTGCTGCATTATAAACATTAGCATCCGTCATGATTTCAGAAGGGCTTTGCTCGCCACAAAAATCAACAATCACCACCGTCTGCCCCGTGCCATCAATAGCTGTTCCACGAATAGGTGAGACGCTACTTAAGTTATACGCCGTTTGTAATTGTTGACCTGAAAAACCTGCAAGGGAGGTCGTCGTCGGGGCTGCGTAAGGAGATTTTATTTGAACCGTTTGCCTTAACGAGGTGTCAGGACGCCCTAGAATCATCGGACGAGAACGAGAAAACTGACTAAGGCCGGTGATGGCCAACACATGTTGCCCAATACGTGACTCAAGCGATGGCGATGTCGCATTCGCATAAATATCTCGCCCTTGATAATGATAACGATTCATCTTTAAATGCAACATAGACTCAATTTGAGATACACGTCCCGTCACTTTCAATAAATGCCCATGCACCTTTACATGAGTGTGATGAGCAACAAAATAATCACGCACCACCTTAATCGTCGCATCATCTGGTAAAAAATGTGCTTGAATGTCGTCATACGTCAAGAATTGTTGATACGATGGGCTTTTTGCATCATAAAGACGACGAATCGTTTCACTCATGCGATTAGTGTTTTTTAATTTCAACCACACCGTAAACGTCAATACTTGATCAGGCGCTAACTCGCCTAAAAAATGTGCTTGAGAGAGATATGCCAACTCAGGGTTTGGCAGTGTCATGTAAGCTGAATTTGCAAAAAGAGACGAGCTTACCCATAAAGAACACCACACTATCAAATGCCATTTTTTTAGTATCATCAACGTTCCTTGTCTAGTCGTCTGACATCTATCATCCATTTAATAAAAAAAGACTATTCACCGCACTGCTGGTAACAAGCCCTAAACTCAATCCATTCGTGATTGAAAAGACATAACCACTCTCTGTGCCAGCTAACACTTGACTCGCTAACGTATTCATAAACAAACTGTAAACAGTCTGCGCGTAAGGCGTCCAAACACCGCCACCTGATAATGCTGTGCTTGAATAAACGTACTGATGTGCGGTCAGGGCATAGAGTGTTTGATTCGCAACGAATACACCGTGAATACCACTGCCATCAGGAGCACCATTAATAGCCTGCCATGTAGAGCCCGCATCATGAGAATAATAAACCTGACCATCTGACGAGCCAATGTAGTAATCCTGATTCAGTGCAAAAAAACTTAATATGCTACCCACACCAGGGTGCATGACAAGCCACGTGCCACCATTATCAAGCGACGAATACAAATTACCATTCTGTGTGCCTGCATAAAGTATGCCATCTTCAATAAAAACAGCGTGAACTGCACTGCCGTCTAACGGACTTGTGACCACCCAACTCTCACCGTTATTGGTTGAATAATAAACATGTCCATCGGCCGAACCAAGGTATAGCGCTGTATTGGTCGCAAAAAGACTATTTACAGCATCATCATTCGCACTTTGTCTCAGATTCATCCATCGTTGATTAGGTGCCATGGCATAAACATCACCATTTTCAAGACCTGCGTACAACGTTTCTGCTGGTGGTACTGTTTGTAACCTCACATTCAAACTATCCACCTGACTGGGCTGATAGCAAAGAAATGCACTGATTTCACCATTCTCATTTTGCTGACAGAGTACAGGACCACGATGCAAATCACCTTTTAAAAGAGCACCGTCGATTCTTAAGGTCAATAAACAAGAATGCTGAGGCTCAAGCAAAAACGCACGCGAACAATAAGACTCGCCCTCAAGCACACTCACACCTGGTAGAGGTGATAATGCCCAGGTATGTGCTTTTTTTGATAGATTTTCAACACGGTATTGCACTGTAAAACGATCCGTGTTTAAAAGAGAAAATGATGTCGCGGTCATTGGCAAAAAATTCAACAACGGCGATGATGCATGAACCATAAGCGATTGAAATAAAAATAGACACCACACCACAAACCACTGTGTTTTTTTCATTCATATCCCAAGAATTGTCATGTTCAAAATACCCTATCATGAGTGCGACCATGCAACAAGCAATAAGCCTCCCTTGGCGGCCACTTTGTTTAGAGCGCATGATGATGAACCTAAACCGAAAGAAGCAAAGACACCACGACCAAAATCGCCGTGGTAAACAGCGATGGTGCGTATCTTACTCACGTAGATAGAACAACGAATACTCTACATACTCATGCTTGACGTTTTGCGCGTCGACGCTCTTGCCAAGTTTGCAATAACACATAGAATGCTGGCACAAAAACCACAGCTAAACACGTAGAAGCGAGCATGCCGCTGCATACCGCAATACCAATGGAGCGCCTTGCATTCGCACCCGCACCTGTTGCGAACACCAGCGGTAACACGCCTAAAATAAACGCAAAAGATGTCATTAAAATCGGCCGAAACCTTGTTTTTGCACCAAGAACAGCCGACTCAATGATCCCTTTTCCTTGAATTTCTCGCTCTTCCCGTGCGACCTCAACAATTAAAATAGCGTTTTTAGCCGCCAGAGCAATCAACAATAAAATCCCAATTTGGGTGTACATGTTATTCGCAAGCCCTAAACACGACAGCACAAGCACCGTACCAACCAATGCTAAAGGAACACTTAAGATCACAGAAACAGGTGTTACCCAATTTTCATATTGGCCAGCCAAAATTAAATACACCAACACAAGTGACAACGCAAAAATGTAATAACTCATGTTACCTGCAATTTTTTCTTGATACGCAGTACTCGTCCACTCATAAGACATGCCGGCAGGTAAGATTTGCTTTGCAAGCCGCTCCATTGCATCAATCGCTTGTCCCGAGCTATATCCAGGAGCCGCCAACCCATAAATATTGCTTGATGGATATAAATTGTATAACGAAATCATCGAAGGCCCGGTAGTAGAGCTCATGTCGGTTAACGTTCCAAGTGGCACCATCATGCCATAACGATTTTTTACATAATAATTACGAACATCTTCAATGCTCATGCGAGAGGGCGCGTCAGCTTGAACATAAACCTGGAACACCTGTCCAAATTTTGTAAATAAATTTACATAAGAAGAACCTAAATACGTTTGCAGTGCATCAGTAGCATCACCGACACTCACACCTAATGACTCTGCTTTTGAACGGTCAATGGGGGCGGATAATTGCGGTGCAGCCGAGCGAAAGGACGTCATTAATTTTTGTAATTCAGGCTGTGCTTGCCCGTACTGAATCATTTGATCAGTCACGGCCTGAAGTTTTCGATAATCAAAGGAGCCATCTTGTAATTCAAGCTGAAGCTGAAAACCACCAGCTGCCCCCAAGCCTTGAATCGCAGGCGGCACCATCACTAGGACTTTTGCATCAAGTGTATGTTGAGCAATGGTATTTAATTTGCCATACAATGCTAATAAATTCTCATCTTTTCCACGCACGCTCCAATCTTTGAAGATAACGTATAATGCGCCTGAATTTGCAAGACTCGCGTTATTATCCAACAACGAAACACCATCAATAGCAATCACATTAGCAACACCATCTACTTTTGCAAGTTGTTGCGTGAGCTTATCAAGCAACGTTTGCGTACGACTTAACGTCGCACCATCAGGCAATTGCACGCTAAGCATGAGATACCCCTGATCTTCAATCGGAATGAATCCTGTTGGAATTTGCGTTAACCCTAAAATCGCCATTAACACCATAAACACACCGACAAGACAAACATGACGACTGCGATTCGCTAAGCGCTCAATAAATTGCGTATAAGCACGCTCCATCGGGTAATAAAAACGATCAAATGTTCGAAAAATAATATTTTTAGATGTCTTTTCTTCTATGGGCTTAAGCCAAACAGCACATTGCGTGGGCTTTAGCGTCATTGCATTTAACGCGCTAATAAGTGCCGTCGCTGCAATAATCAATGCAAATTGCGCGTACATCGCCCCCGTTAGTCCAGGAATAAAGCCTGCGGGAATAAAAACCGCCATTAACACTAATGTAATTCCTAAAATAGGCCCCATTAACTCTTTCATGGCTTTAATAGCCGCTTCTTTCGGCGTCAACTTGCGCTCAATATGCTGTGTTACGCCCTCAACAATCACAATCGCATCATCAACAACAATACCAATGGCTAATACCAACGCAAACAACGTTAATAAGTTAATCGAGTAACCAATCAAGAGCATGGCAAAAAAAGCACCAATAATCGTGACGGGAACCGTTGTGGTTGGTACTAAGGTTGCGCGTGCATTCTGCAAAAACAAAAGAATCACAAGCAACACTAAAATACCGGCTTCATACAACGTTTTATACACTTCATGAATGGATGCTTTGACAAACATTGTGGTATCGAAAGGCACCGAATAATGCAACCCAGGTGGAAATTTTTTAGACATTTTATCAACGGCTGTACGAACTTCTTTCGCAACATCTAACGCATTTGCTCCTGGCAACTGAAAAATAGCAATAGCGGCTGTCGGTTTACCATTCAATTTCGCTACTTGACTGTAATTTGACGAACCAAGCTCCACACGCCCAACATCACGAATTCTGACGATCTTAGCACTACTGCTGGCGTTTGCTTTTTGATTAGGCGCTGTCGCTTGTTTTTTGATAATAATGTTTGCAAATTCTTCTTGATCTGCAAGCTGCCCTGGAACATTGACCGTTAATTGATACGCCTGATTTCCTGTAATGGGAGGAGCACCCACTTGACCGGCAGAAATCTGTTTATTTTGGTAGCTAATGGCATTTAAAACATCACTTGGATTTAAACCATAGGCATACATTTTTTTAGGATCAAGCCAAATGCGCATCGCATAACTGCCCGTACCAAAAACAATAACATTCCCCACCCCTGGCAACCTCGCCAACTCATCTTGCATGTTAATGGCGGCATAATTGTTAAGAAAAAGGCCATCGTAGGCATCATTATCTGCAGTTAAGGTAATAAACTGCAAAATTGCTGTTGATTTTTGTTGGACAACAACGCCTTGCTGTTGCACTGCTTGTGGTAATTGCGCCATCGCCGCTTGCACGCGATTTTGCACAAGCACTTGCGCAAAATTAAGATCTGTTCCAATCGAAAACGTAATGACAAGGGTATACGCACCGTTATTCGAATTTGTCGATTGCATGTACAACATGTTTTCAACACCATTGACTTGTTGTTCAATGGGAAGAGCAACTGTTTTAATCAGCGTTTTTGCATCCGCACCAGGATAAGTAGTTGTGACTTGAATGGTTGGCGGAACAATGGATGGGTATTGCGTCACAGGCAAAAAAGCCATGGCAATCAATCCAAGAAACACTAAAAATAGTGCAATGACATTCGCAAGAACCGGTCGTTCAATAAAAAATTTAGATATCATGCTGGGTTCTTCTCATATTGAGGCGCTACTAAATTGCCAGGCGTGGCATTTTGTAGTCCACTAACAATCACTTTATCCTCTGCCACTAATCCTTTTGTAATCGCTTGCTGACCGGCCTCAACGCTGCCTAAAACAACGCGTTTTAAGACAACTTTGTTGTCTGTATCCACCACCAAAAGATACGGCCCAATTTGATCGTATAAAACGGCCGTATTTGGCACAGTCAACTGCATACTTGAAGCCGTGGTTTCAACCCGAACTTGTACGAATAAACCTGGCACAAGATCTTTCGTTTTATTGGGCATTAACGCACGAAACTCCATCGTGCCAGTCGATGAATCTAATCCTGTGTTCACAAAATCAAGATTACCCTTGTAATTAAAACCAGAACCATTGAAACTAATTTCAACCGGCACTTGCCTGATACGTTTAGAATCGTAACCTCTCGCACGTGCAAGTGCTCGAAGCTTCATGAAATCCAATTCGTTGAGATTAAAGTAAACATAAATAGGGTCTAATTGTTCTACCGTCGCTAATTGCGTTGCCACACCATTGCCGACGAGGTTCCCAACATCAACAAGGTGGCGACCAATACGCCCATCAAAGGGTGCGCTAACCTCTGTATAACTGTAATTAATCGAGGCAATATCAGCATTGGCGAGTGCTTTATCAACTTCTGCAGCAGCCTCTTCTTGTTGCGCCAACCACTTTTCAACATTATTGAGTGACGTTGCATTTTCTTTATACATGCGTAATTGTCGAGCATATTCAGCTTTCGCGTAAGCGTATGCTGCTTGTTGCACTTTTACAGACGCATTCGCCTCTCGTAACTTCGCCTGATACGGTGCTTGCTCAATGACGAATAATGGCTGACCTTTTTTAACCATAGTGCCATCAGTGAATTTAATCGCATCAAGATAGCCTTCAACACGCGCAACTAAATTCACCGCGTTATACGCCACCATGTTGCCTGTTTGCGTGATGTGCTCAGCCATGCTTAAACGTTTGGGGTTTTGCACAATCACGACGGGCGTTGGTAATTGTGTCACATGATGCATCGCTCGATAATGAACGATTAAGTCGACCACAAAGAGTAACGCAAGACCCACTTGCGCCAATTTGATAAGCTTTTCTTTTTTAACTTGTTCCATAAATATTACCAACTTGGTAGATAAAGTTGTTGCGCTTTTTCAGCACTTGTGACCGGTGCTTGATGATTTTGTTGTTCAAGCAACGTTCCCCAATTTGTTCGTGCAGCCATGTCTTCTTTAATTTGTTTTGGCACAACATCATGACCGTTTCGAATCGGCCAGCCGCCACCTAAAGCACGGTATAAGGCGACCAAAGCTAAAGGCACTTCACCTTGCGCATTAACAAGGGATGTCTGAACGCGCAATTGTTGTTGCTCTGCATTCAACACTGTCGTGTAATCCGATTCACCTTCTTTATAGCGAATAAGCGTTAATTTTGTAGCGCGTATGGCAGAGCGACTCGCTTTAATTAAAAATGCTTCTGTTTTTTGTGCTTCACCATAACGTGTGATGCTGTCTTGTGCTTCTTGTTGCGCAACTAAAACGACGTTTAAATAATTCAGTAAAGCTTGTTGAAACACTGCATCCTGAACACGCACCGCATTGGTAATTTGTCCATAATTTAACAAGGGCCAACTCAAAGCAGGGCCTGCAGTAATCGAGCGATTTGACCAATTAAACATGTCACTCATTGACGAACCATTGATGGTATTTGACGCAAAAGAGAAAGAGCCTGTTAACGACAAGGCAGGATAGAGATTCGCTTTCACAGCACCAATTGCATCTGATTGTGCAATCGCATCTAATCGTGCTTGATGAACATCGGGACGTTTCGCAAGCATTTCTTTAGGAATACCTACCGCAACATGCGAAGGTGCTCTCGGAATACGCCGCTTCGCCTCCAATAAGGTATCAATCTTTGACGGCACGGTACCTAATAAAACAGCTAACATGTCTTTTTGATGTTGCAAGTCACTCATCAAGGATGGCAGCTGAGATTGCGTCTCAGCTAGTTCTGTTTGCGCCTGCTCCACGTCTAATAAACTAATTTGACCTGAGCGATAACGCGATTGTGTGAGCTTCAAACTCATTGTTTGTAGTTGAATATTATCTTGTGTGATTTTAATTAATGCTTCGTTGGTGCGAATACTGATATACGCAGTCGCAATGTCTGCAGTTAACGTGACAAGGGCCGCGTCATACGCAGCTAACGATGCCAAAAATTTGGCGTCATTCGAGGCAATAGCGCGTCGATACTTGCCCCAAAAATCCACTTCCCAATTCGCGACAAATCCCAATTGAGCCGCATCAAAGTGAGAAGGTAAAACATCTTGTAAATAACTACCGCCCATTCGATAGTAATTATAACTACCGGTTAAAGCTTGCTGCTGCGGATACAAGCTTCCAACCGTTTGAGCGAGTTGTGCACGTGTTTGCAAAACACGAACACCGGCCATTTGCACCGATAAATTTGAGCGATAACCTTCGTTGATCAAAGCTGTTAAATTCGCATCATGAAAAACATCCCACCAGCTCGCATCTTTCGCAGGTGTTTCTTTCACAGCATGGCTTGACCAGTGCTTTTCAACGATAGTTTTAGGATTATGGTAGTCAGGACCCACCATCATGCAGGCATTTAACAATAAACACCCGGTCATGGTCATTTTTTTTAGCATACCCGCATCGACGTCCTTATCTCATGCCACGCATGATTTTATCTGCTCATGTCGTTTATTAAAAAACACTTATCTCTTAACAAGCCCATGTTCAGAGACAGGATTCATCATCGCATAAATAAACAGGTAAGCGATAGAGTCGCACCAGGATAAATTTATGCTCCCAACACAACCTTGTATATTGATTAAAATCCATGAAAAATAAGCACACAACGAATAACATCTGAAGACTTTTGATGAATTACTTACAATCCCCTTTCACCTTTAAAAATGGCGTCGTCTCGAAAAATCCAATTGCTTTATCACCGCTCACCAACACCCAAAGCCATCTTGATGGCACACTTGGCCCTGACGAACGACATTGGTTATTGCGCCAAGCCCGCGGAGGGTTTGGTATTATCACAACATGCGCCGCCTACATTGAGCCTTACGCAAAAGCATGGAATGGACAATTAGGTATCAATAGCGAACACATGCAACCTGCGCTGAAAGAACTAACCACATCACTCAAGAAAGAGGGTAGCATCAACATCATGCAGCTTTTTCATGCAGGTGTGCGCGCACCTTCAGCTATCACAGGTAGACAACCTATGAGCGCGAGTGAATTCGAATTACCCATTGCAGGTTTTGAAAAGCCACGAGCGATGACTTTAGACGACATTCATATGCAAATTCAATATTTTGCCAATGCCACGAAACGTGCGCTCGAAGCAGGTTTTGATGGTGTCGAAATTCATGGTGCTAACGGCTATTTATTGACACAATTTTTTAGCACACAAACCAATTTACGTGACGATGACTATGGTGGCTCTTGGGTGAATCGTGCTCGATTTTGTCGACAAATTGTTAAAGCTTGTCGCGACATTGTCCCACGCTCTTTCATCATCGGCATTCGATTACTTGCAGAAGGCGAAGGTCTTGATTTAGATGAAAACATCCAATTGTCTGAATGGCTAGTCGACGATGGGATTGACTATATTAGCTTGTCATTACGTGACTCATTAGCGACGCCTCAAAAATACACGCATCAATCACAAAAACCAATGGTTCGTTATTTTAAAGACCGCCTAAACGATAATGTAGCATTAATTGTCGGAGGTGGCATTCAAACATTAGCGCAAGCAGAAGCAACGCTGAAGCATGGCGCAAGCATTATTACATTAGGACGCACAGCAATTGGAAATCCAGAATGGCCAAAGCGTCTTTATCAGCCAAACTTTACACCCGTCGCACCACCTTATCATGCGACCTATTTGCAAAAAACAGGAATAAGTGAAACATTTATTCGTTATCTGGAAAATATGCCTTCTGGGTTTGTTTTACAACCGCCTACGTAATATCGTTTGTATAAGAAATCAATGATTGTTTGAAGTGACCATTGTGTGCTATTAATAACCAAAGTAAAATAGCGCACAATAGCACGCCAAACTCACTGAGAGAAAATGATGTTAAATACATGGCAACAACGATTTCCTGAGGCTTTTGAAAAGCATCGTTACGCGCTACGCGAAAAAGTCACAATTCAGAAAACCGCCGCAGACACATTGGATTTTCTCGAGTCACATGCATTACTCGACGAAAAAACACTGCACCTTGTTTTAGGAAACATGCCAGATGAAACCGAACAGCTTTTTTATACATTGCAATTAATGCACGAGCAACACTGTCTTGATACGCAAACACTCGCGCGTCTTTGCGATATAAAGTTTTATGACTTTATACAAAGCATTCAAACGTTATCTGATGAACTTCGAACATCAAGGAATTTACGCCGCCTTCTTGCTGTAAACGATCCTCAAACATGCGCAAGCTTCATAGAAAACATGCATCGTGGGCATGCTGATCAAATAACAATCGATGCTTTTTTAGATCAAGAGCCAGCATTAGATGCATTATCTCAAGCATTAATATTATTTGAACTCGCACAAAACGTTTATTCACTTGAAAATTTACCTGTGATTCATACACTCACGACATTTTTTACAAATCCTTTAATGCAAGCCATGTTTACGACTAGAAATCGTAGTTTTTCAGATTATCAAGAACCTTACGAGCACTTATCACATCAACATGCAGCCCATC